>CACZPE010000232.1 GCA_902782875.1 uncultured Ruminococcus sp.
CGGATGCCTGTATAGCCTTCTCTATGGACTTGAGAGCAGTCTTGTCCCAGGGCTGGATAACGAGAGTTCTGCCCTCCTGAACGGTAACGGCAGCCATTGCGTTTATAGCAGTGGGAGTTCCGTAGTAATCCACCTGTACCTTGTCAAGTATCGCAGGATTAGCTCTGCCTGCACGGATGGTGGAGAATTCTCTCTGGAGTGAGTTGATGCACTTGTTCATCTTGTCCTGTGCGGTCTTGATATGTTCGTTCATAATAGCAGTCCTTTCTTATTCGGGCTCTACGAGCGTGCCTATAGGCTCGCCCATGCAAGCTCTGTATATATTTTCAGGGTCATTAAGATCAAATACGAGTATCGGCAGGCGGTTGTCCTTGCACATCGAAGCAGCGGTGCTGTCCATTACCTGCAGGTTCTTGACGAGGATATCGTTGAATGTGAGCCTGTCGAATTTGACAGCGTCGGGATATTTGTTAGGATCCTTGTCGTATACACCGTCTACCATAGTAGCCTTGAGGACTATATCAGCCTCTATCTCGGCGGCTCTCAGAGTTGAAGCAGTGTCGGTCGAGAAGAACGGATTTCCCGTGCCGCAGCCGAATATAACGACTCTGCCCTTTTCAAAATGGCGCATTGCCT
Organism: uncultured Ruminococcus sp.; assembly: GCA_902782875.1. The sequence goes on from CACZPE010000232.1 coordinate 637, forward strand.
TGTTTCTTATATAGGGCTCGGCTACCTGAGGCATCGATATAGCTGTCTGTACACGGACATCGAGATCCATCGATTCGAGTACATCGGCAACAGCAAGTGCATTCATGGTTGTAGCAAGCATGCCGATATGGTCAGCTCTTGTTCTGTCCATGGCACCGCTCGAGCGCCCTCTCCAGAAATTTCCTCCGCCAACTACTATACCGATCTGTACGCCTTCTTTCGCACATTTTGCGATCGCTGCACAGATAGGAGTGATGACTGAATAGTCAAGACCTGTCTTTTTTTCGCCTGCGAGGGCTTCTCCGCTCAGCTTGAGCAGAACACGCCTGTACTTGATCTCCGACATCGGTTATGACCCCTTCCTGATCGTAATGATGAGCAGACTATGCTCAAATATTTATTTTACACTATTTTGCTGTTTTTGTAAAGTGTTTTTTTATGAATTTTGTTCTCACAGGCGGAGCCTGTTGCGTGTATGACTCAGGAAAGCATTTTCATAGCTGTGTCAACGCATTTGTCGTTGTCATCCGAGATAAAGTACATGAAATATCCGTCGCCGGAGATCTGTATTGCTCCATCGAGCTTCTGTGATTCTGCGGGATTGTAGTCCGCAAAATCCTGCAGACGCTCGGATATACGCTTATCGGCAGCTTCCGAAAGACCGCTCTGTTCAAGGTCATTTCCCTTGACTATGAAGATCTCGTCAGCAAATCCGCCGGAACCGCATAAATACAGTGCCATATCGGCATCGTCGGGAAGATTTATCCCCGGAAGATAAAGATCAAGCTTGTCTTTTGTGACAGCCACCATTGACGGGAATTCTACCGCTTCCATTACAGCCTTTGCTGTATCATCGCAGGTATAGTTTTTTTCAGGCTCGGATGTCTCTGAAACTGTCTGCACCTGTTCGGTCTGTGCGGCCTGAACGGTGGCGGTATCATTGTTTGCGGCATTTGCCGAAGAGCAGGAGCAGAGCAGCAATGCCAGTACTGAAACTATAATCTTGTTTTTCATTATCTTTCTGACCTCATCTGTTTTGTTATTTTTTCGCTGTATGCGTGCGTATCATTTCCGCAGAGGCGTTGTAGGCATTTTCAGTCATGGATATGCCGTCTGTATCGACATATGAACTCTTGAGCCTGCCGTCCGCGCCTTTGAAATATGTATTTTCGTCAATAAAGTATATCCTGTGCTCGGTCGCAAGACTCAGCAGCAGGGAATTGAGCTTGTCAATATCTGTGTTAGAGGAGACCCTGATCTTTTCAGCCTCGGTGCTTTCGGGAAGGACAGATACTATATAGATATCTCCCTTGAAACCGCCGTTTCGCAGTTCCTCGGCAATATGAACCATTGCATCGCCGAATTCCGTGCGCCCTTCCTCAGTGGCTGCTGTATCGGGCGAAAAGAAAAGATATATGTTTTTTATATCATCCTTGTCATGTACGCCGGCAAGAACGGAAAGATCGTTTAAGTCCTCGATCAGGAATATCTTTTCGTATTCAACTATGCCGTGTGAGAAAAAGCCCATCACAGAGCTGTCGCCAATGAATGCACATGATGAGAAATAGTCATCATCGGCTCTTTCGCTGCGCCCTACGGGATTTGTCACGGGCGGAGCCTCTTCGGGCTCTTCTTCAACCGCCTCTGTCTGTGAAGGCATGAGCTTTTCCACAAGATCCTTCGTTATCGTGTCTTCTTCTTCACTTTTCATATAAAGGGCAAAACAGCCTGCAAAGCTCGCAACGATAAAAAGCAGAATAAAACCGGGCCTGAATTTAAGCCCGCTGTCCTTTTTTCTGCGGTGTACCTCCAAACTGCTCACCCCCACGACAAACCGATGTATCAATTATACTATACACAAAGCCGAAAAGTCAACAGGAATAAAGTTAAAAATTCGGTGAAAAGACCTGCTGATATGCCTGAAAACGCAGTATAACGCGATTGTGCATTTCTACGAAATTCTTTATACTCGCCGCTGCTATACTTGACAAATTGTACAATGCATGATATTATAGGCGTAAACCTTATGAGAAAGGAAGAAGAATATGAAGGAATACAGCGAAATGAATTTCGGCGTAGACGGTGACAGCATAACCGCAGGTGAGCAGTGGAGCAGATTTGCTGCAGATGAACTGGGTTTTGCATCACATCATAATGTTGCTGTGGGTAGTGCCGTGTGGTATAAGCGTACAATAAAGGGAGACGGCTTTGAAGTAACGACCCAGAGCTGGTATGATGCGGATTTTGCGGGTATCAGCGACGGATGGGAGCCCTGTGAAGACAGGGAGGAGATGCAGAAGCGTGCCAACAATTGCGCTGTGGTGCATACGGAACGCTTTATAGATGAAGTGAAAAAGGGGACAGCTTCCGTTCCTGATGTGTTCGCTTTCGCTATGGGCACCAATGATGCGGAGGAATGTTTAGGCTCTGCACAACAAGCCCTTTCGGGAAAGGCTGCCGACGAAGCGGATCTTTTTACAGAAGCAGGAGCTGTGAGATGGTGCATACAGCGCATTATGGAAGAGTTCCCGCAATGCCGTATATTCGTTCTTACTCCTCTGCAGACAGCAGACCCTGCTCACAACCGCAAGATAGAGAAGACGATCGAGATACTTCGCACTGTTGCAGGTGCGATGTCTGCACAGATCATAGACTGTTTTCACGGCTGCGGCATATGCGAGAAATTCGAGAATATGGGCGCTCAGGGCAGATATCTTCGCGACGGTCTGCACCCGGATATTCCTGGCCAGAAACTTGAGGGAGCATTCGCCGCCAAGGAGATAAGAAACAATATGTTCTGAAAAAACGGCTCAGACAGTTAATTCTGTCTGAGCCGTATATTATCAGTCAAGTGCCTTTTTTACCATTTCAACAAATTCCTGCTTGTACTGATCATTTGCGGTATAATTCTCTGATATCAGTCCGAGAACGAGTGATTTATCAGAGGTGCCTTTGTATTCGCTGTCACGAAGTATCATACCGAATGAAGCAACTGCCGATGCAAAGCGCATATCATCAGACATCTGCTGACTGTACGCATCTTTGCTTACAGGGAAGCTCTGCAGGCTGCTCTGGGTTCCGTCAGGCTCCTTGTAGCGCACGGATACTGTGCAGTAACTGCCGTTGTCCGTTCCCTGGGCATTATTGTCGGTATCGGCTGAGTCAAACTCCATCTTGCTGTTCATATCCGCTATCTCATAAAGCACAGTCACCGTATGTCCCGCGCCGATCTCTCCTGCGTCCTTGCTGTCATCATCAAAATCCTGTGCCGAAAGGAGCCTGTTCTCATATCCTATCAGGCGATATCCCTTGATATATGCGGGATTAAATTCCACCTGGAATTTTACATCCTTTGCGACTGTTTCCAGAGTACCGCCCATCTCATTTACAAGTACACGCTTTGCCTCCATCTCACTGTCTATGTAAGCGTAGTTGCCGTTGCCGTTGTCTGCAAGCGTTTCCATCTTGCTGTCCTTGATATTGCCCGTTCCGAATCCCAGTACAGACAGGAATACACCCTTGTCACGCTTGCTTTCAACAAGGCTTTTGAGTTCCGCATCACTTGACGGGCCTACATTGAGATCTCCGTCCGTAGCGAGAATTATGCGGTTGTTGCCGCCCTCTATAAAATATTTCTCAGCGATATTATATGCAGTGGTTATTCCTGCGGCACCTGCTGTAGAGCCGCCTGCATCAAGAGATTCTATCGCTTCGCGTATACGCATATGCTCATTTCCCGCAGCACCTTCAAGCTCGACCTTGTCAGCACCCGCATAGGTGACTATTGATACTCTGTCATTTTCATCAAGTTCTTCCGTAAGCATTCCGAATGATTTCTGCACAAGGGGCAGCTTGTCATCGGAATACATCGAGCCGCTGACATCAATAAGAAATACAAGATTCATCGGCTTGCGCTGCTGCATATCGATATCCTTGGCCTTTACACCTATCATCATGAGCTTTGTATCCTCATTCCAGGGGCAGTCGGCTATCTCTGTGGTTACAGAGAAGGGATCAGACCCTGAAGGCGCGGGATAATCATAATGGAAATAGTTTATCATCTCCTCTATACGTACCGAATCAGAAGGGATAGAGTCCTTTTTTCTACCCTCATTTATCATTCTGCGCAGATTGGAATACGATGCAGTATCCACATCGGCGGAAAAGGTTGAAAGAGGTGCTGATGCAGTGCTTTTGAAGCTGTTTTCGGCGATTTTAGCATATTCCTCTGAGTTGTATTCCGAATCGGGAGCATCTGCCGATGCCTGAGCGGCTTCATAATAGCGTGCTGTAGTTGCTGCGGGAGCGTAGTTTGCAGATGTGTTGCTGCAGGCTGAAAGAGTCATTGATGCAGCCACTGCAATAGGTATGATCTTTCTGAGATTATCCTGTTTCATATATACCTCCGTTCGTTCATACCCTGATACTATTTTCAGGGTCAGGTATAGTATATCAATAGATTGGCAAAAATGCAAGAACACGGAATTTACAAATGATTAAGTGGCGTTTACATTATACTTTACAGAATTAACATTTTACATAAAAAAGTATCATTTTATGTGAGTCAAAGAATGATATCTTCTTACCGTAAAATGAGATGCGCCGCTCAGAACCCCTTATGATACGGGGTCCGGGCGGCGCTGTTTGTCGCGATATGCAAATAATTAAAAAAGAGTATCAGCAGCTTTTTGCTTTTTTATGATGTTCACGCTTTTTCTCATACATGCGCTTGTCGGCATCGTGGATGAAATCATCGACGTTTTTGTATGAGTTGTCTGTCTGGGCGATGCCTATACTGATCGTCACATTCAGTCCTTCAGAGCTAAAATGCTTTTCTATAGCCTTTTCAAGAGCGGATGCGGATTTTTTGACGATATCCGCCTTTCCAAGGTCGGCGGCTACTACGAATTCATCTCCTCCGACCCTTGCAAATATATCATCCGGGAAGAAACGCCTTATGAATTCCGCTGTATCTATCAGCACCTCGTCGCCCTTGGCGTGGCCGTATTCATCGTTTACGTCCTTGAAACGGTCAAGATCCATATAAAGCAGTATCATCGGTTTGCTGATATTCTCGCTCATATAGCTGTAGAAATATCGTCTGTTGAATATGCCTGTCAGTATATCGGTATTTGCGGCTGAGATGATGCTCTGTTCGTATACTCTCTGATAGGTGATATCGAGCATAAGCACGAAATGACCGGATACATTGTCAAAGTAGTCTCTTATCTCAAGCTCCGTGACAGAGAAGTATTTTGTACCGCTGCTGTCGGTATACATGAATTCCTGCACTGTGGAGTGGTTCTTCTTTATCGTCTTCTTCGCACCGACAGCTATCAGGTTTTTCTTTTTCCATGACTGGTAACTGAATGATTTATTTACCTTCTTGATACCCGCAACAGCCTTGAATTCGCTGTTCATCTTTACTACTTCCCAGCCTGAGGAGAATATCACCATCGGGAACGGGATACTGTCTGTCAGTATATCAAGTTCTATGCCGAGATTGCTGAAATTGGTCACATCATGACCGATGCCTACCGTACCAAAGACATTGCCGAGCATATCATATACAGGCGTTTTGTAGGTGGTGAACTGCTTCATGCCCTCGCGTGTCTTTACGGGTTCATCGCATATATAGGTCTTTCCCGATGATATGGCGATCTCCTCCGACTGTGCACAGGCAAAGTCGTTTCCGCCCTCATCCGTGGGGCGCGGGGCGTTCCATATATAGAAATGGTCTTTTCCGTGGATATCGCTTTTCGGCTTGTGTACGATCTCTGTGAATGCATTGTTGACGAGCATATGTATGCCGTCTATCCTTTTGTACCACAGCATATCGGGTACACTGTCTATTGTGGTCAGCATGGTGTTCCTGTAGAACCACTCGTCAAATATACGCTTTATCTTGTCAAGAAGCCAGCTGCATCTCAACAGCAGCTCGTTCTCATCCTTGGTATCCCACAATTCATCAAGGGCGTCCGCAAAAGCGGATGCTTCAGAAAAAGGACCGCAGTATACAAGAAATACTCCCGTACGCTTCTTCTTTGCTATCATTTCTGCTTTTTGTACATCATCGGTTATGAAAAGAGATGCCTCTTTTTTCTTTATTCTGAGATTTGCGGGAATGACGGCTGTTTTCCCTGTTACCCCTTCGGGAAAGCTTATCTTGGATATAAATCCGTCATAAATGCTGTCAAGCCCGGTATATACCGTGAGTCTGAGATCAGTCATGTATATCACCCCAATATACAGAATCATTTGTTTATCATTATATCAGAAATAATTAAAAAATCAAGTGGAAAATTTAAGGCATTTCATCTGATCCGGCATTTATGGTGTTATCTCGTCTGTAACTTTAATGGATGACCAACAATCATCTTATGCTGCCGGGTTCCTTTTCAAGCTTTTCAAATATGCCGTTTGCTACCCAGCTTATCGTGGTAATGATCACTGCGGGACCGATGATGACGCCGACTATAAGTGTTTTGGTGTTCCATAGGAAAACAGCGGCTTCAAGTGCTACAGCGACTATCAGCAGCAGTGAACGCAGAAAGAATTTCATGGATATCCTGAAGGAATTCCTTATGGTATTGAGAAGCGTGTTTTCATATCGTGCTATCAGCGGGAATGCATACAGCAGTGAAAAAGAGAAAACATATGCTGCTATGATCCCAATTATCAGAAATACTGTATTATGCTCTGAGGCACTGTTGAATATCTGAAAATCAAGATAAAGCACCCATGCACAGATTATAGTGATAAATGACATGGCTATGCCCTGCTTTATATTTGCTTTGAAAGCAGACCAGAAATCAGATGAGATATGCCCCTCCTCATTTTTCAGCATCTTCATCGCCACAGAGAAAGCTGCGGCTGTTGATGCGCCTGAGGTGATTATCGGCAGACTGAAAACAAACCACAGGAGACTGAGCTTCACAGCATCTGTGAAACCCACCATCGCTTTGTACAGCTTGCTTTCAGGGGAAAAAAACTTCATTGCCCGACCTCCGTGATGTTTGCGGATTATGCCCGCACTGTGATATATATGTTCTTTACAGGATAGCCTATATCCCACATCTGTTCAAGGTCATCAAGACTGACCGACCGATTGTAATGCGGGTCGGAGGCGTTGACCATGTAGTCCAGTGAATCAGACGCATAGATATGCCCTTTGTCATAGCCTACTACGGCCATATAATGCAGATACTGCGATCCGGGCTTTTCCCTGCAGAGTATTATTACAGGTGTGCCTCTGCTGATATAATATTTCAGACTGTTTATACTTCCGAGTTTAATAGAGCCCTTATATCCCTTTTTCTTAAGGAGCCTGATAACAGCATCGGGATTTACTGTGCCGTTTTCGTTCTTGGTGTCTATCTCATTGTACATCTCAAGGCCGTGGGCATTTTCACCGAAGTGTCTGAGTACGTATGCGGCTGAATATCCCGCACATTCAACATGGCTCTGATATTCGGGTGTATTTTCTGTTTGTATCATATATTCATCGGGCGTGACTGATCTCATATATATACAGCGGGCCGCAGCAGATACGGCGCCGAGGAGTATCAGAGATGCCGTGATGATAACGGGCTTTTTGATTTTCATAGATCTCACCTTTGTCGGGCACGGTCAACCGAAGCTTTCTATTATTGAAAGCGTTTTGTCTAAAGTACCCGATCTTTGCCTGTCGAGCATGAAAGAACCCACGCAGTATGCGGAATGAGTGTCCCATGAATCTGTAACTTCGTATATATTCGTATTCATGCCGAGTTCAGAAGCTTTAGCGGCAGTTTTTTCAGTCTGTTCATATCCTATAAGACCGTCATGTCTGCTCTGTATCAGATGTATATCAAGACAAGGTATGCTGTACATCATGGAATAGGGCTCTCCCTTTTCCCA
>CACZPE010000233.1 GCA_902782875.1 uncultured Ruminococcus sp.
AATGGTTCTGCATGTCGCAGCCGAGAGAAAGGGCTCTTCTGACGCTTTCCTTGCTCTGCTCGTTTATCTTATCGGCGATGAGGAAAAAGCTTGCTCTTACCCCGTGCTTCTCGAGCACATCGAGAGTTTTCTGTGTTATGGTAGTATTCGGTCCGTCATCAAAGGAAAGTGCTATCAGTTTCATAATATCCCCCGTATGTCGTCAGATTATCGCATTTGCGATGAAAAGCGTGCCTATGAACTTCACAGACATAAGCAGCACGAATATCACAACCAGGCTTATGGAAGTACCGCCCGCCATGGGTATGAATGTGGAATTGCCCGATTTTTTAAGCACCGATACAGTTCTTACAGAATACCTGTAGTACATATAGTTTGCAAAGAATCCCATTGTTATGCATATCGCGGTATCTATACCCGAGGACACGGTGCACAGGGTCATGAAGCTTGTCGATTTTTCAAGTTCCAGGGCGGCGATGCGCTCTATTATGGCGATTATCTGCGGGAACTGGGCAAAGCCCTGTGTGAACAGTGCCGCATACTCGGGAGTGCTTATCATCAGCAGTACGCTCGGTATATCCACAAGCATCCTCAGCGCAAAAAGCGCTATGGCAACAAGCGGCATCTTCCTGTAGGCAAAGTACAGCTCGGGAAAGAACAGCGCCCCGAAGTTGAGGCCTATCTTCATGCCGTACTTGTGCATCATTGAGAATCTGGGCACATAGTACATCGTCGATGAGCCCACATAGGCCGAAAGATCCCCGAGGGTAACGCCCTCTTCGATCTCCTCCGACGGATCCACGTCAAGTATATCGCTCTGCACGAAGGGACCGCTGTTGTTCATATCCCCCGCGCCTGTCGGCCTGTATACAGGAGGCTGTGCGACAGGCCTTGCCGCAGTCGGTGTGCCGCAGGCATCGCAGTATGCCTGTCCGGGGCGTAGCTTGTTGCCGCAGTGTTTGCATACCGGGGCAGGCTCCTGTTCCTGCATATTCGCCTGCTTCCAGCTGATGCCGGATCTGTGCAGCTCCTCATTTATACAGCCGCCCTGCTTGTAGCAGTCCCTGTGATATGGCGTGCCGCAGTCGACACAGACGACTATATCATCGTCCTCCTCGAATTCCTTGCCGCACACTATACATTTATAGCCTTTATACGTCATCTGAACCTCCGTATGGCATTTCTCACGCAGATACCCATCTGCGGATATCCGTCTGAAGAAAAGTGCAAAAGCTCTGAACAGTTATACCGTTCAGAGCGGTGTGTCACGCCTTGTCTATCATATCCTTAAGAGCTTCCTTGGGTCTGAAGCCGATAACTCTCGAGACTTCCCTGCCGTTTTTCAGCACTACCAGTGTAGGGATGCTCTGGATACCGAATTTCATAGCCGTAGCGGAATTCTCGTCAACATCGACGGAGAAGAAATCCACCTTGCCGTCGTACTCATCCGCCAGCTCATCGACTATGGGTGCCACCATCCTGCAGGGGCCGCACCATGTCGCGTTGAAATCCACAAAAGCCACAGCTGCATTCTCAGCAGCGGAAAATTCATCGTTTTTTACAGTATTCAGCATACTATCACCTCATGTATTCTTTATATTATCACACTTTTTTGTTTTCGTCAAGATATTTTACGCAAGATAATGCCGCAACATTCCCCTCTCCCGCAGCACTGACGTACTGGTAGGGCCTGCCTGTGATGTCTCCGCAGGCAAAGACCCCCTTAAGGTTCGTCTTCATCTCCCTGTCGCATACGATATGCGCACCGTCTGTCTCTATGCCGTAGATAAGATTTTTCTTTGCGATATTGTCACGCAGCACGAATACCCCGTCCGTATCGTATTTGCCTTTGTCCGTTATAAGCTTGCTCCCCCTCGGGGCTATCTCGATGGGGACTTCATTTATCACGGTGATATTCTCCTCGGTAAAGCTGACCTCTCCCTTGTACATCGGTATGTAGTATACCTTAGCGGCAAGCTCCGCAAGGAACCGTGCTTCGTTCTCCTCTTCCGCCGAATACGCGATCACCGCGGCGGTCCTGCCCCTGTAGAGCGGCGCATCACAGGTGGCACAATAGCTCACACCCATGCCGAGGTTCTCCTCCTCGCCCTTTATGCCCTTGGCGCTCATAACTCCGCAGGCAATGATCACTGACCGCGCTTCATACATATTTCCGCTCCTGCCCTGCAGCGAGAAGGAACCGCCCATATCGTACACCGCCGTCACCCTGTCATCGGTAATAGCGATCCCCAGTGAATCAAGATGGCTTCTGTACGCCTCTGCCAGCTGTGCGCCCGTGATATCGGGCAGTCCGGGGTAATTGAGTATCTTATGGGCTTTCTGCATCTTGTCGCTCATATCCGACGGGCCTATCAGCAGTATGTTCTTGTTCCTGACTCTGGCGGTTATGGCCGCAGACATTCCTGCCGCTCCCGTGCCTATTATCGCTGTATCATACATATCCTCACCTCATATCAGCTCCGAAACGCATTTTTCAAGCTCGGCCATATCATTGGTGGGCTCAAAACGTGCGACCACATCGCCGTCTCTTGATATCACGAATTTGGTGAAGTTCCATTTGATATCGGGAGCAGTTTCAAAGTTTTTGTCCTTGGCCTTGAGCATAGTCTTCATAGCAAGGGCAACAGGACCTTTGCCGAAGCCGTTAAAGCCCTTCTGTGACTTTAAGAACGTATAGAGGGGAAGCTCATTCTCCCCGTTGACATCAGATTTTTTCATCTGCGGGAATCTGGTGTTGTAACGCAGCGTGCAGAACTCGTGTATCTCCTCATCGGTGCCCGGAGCCTGTGCGCCGAACTGATTGCAGGGTATATCTATTATCTCAAGCCCCTTGTCGTGGTATTTCTCATACATCTCCTCAAGCTGCTTGTACTGAGGGGTAAATCCGCAGCCTGTGGCGGTGTTGACTACTATGACCACCTTGCCCTCATAGTCCTTCATTGATATGTCCTCGCCTGAGGCGTTTTTTATGATATGATCGTAAAACATGATGTACCTCCCTGATGATGTTTGATTCGATTGATTGTAATTTAATTGTACACAATTAATTAGCGTTTGTCAATCGGCACTTTGCACAAATTTACTCTCAAGAATACAGCATGATCAACAGATGATGTACAGATATTCAGCAAAGCACCGAAAAAAGTTCTTTCAAAACCAGAACACAACGGGTTATGCCCGAAAGGGCAACTCGTCTTGTCTTGACTCACCTTCCCTTGACTTAACTTCACTATACTTACCTTAACTATACTAACCTATACTTACCTATACTTACCTGCGGCAACCAGTTGGCAACCACTTGTCAACCGGA
>CACZPE010000234.1 GCA_902782875.1 uncultured Ruminococcus sp.
CTCTCTTGTTCTCATGGCCGCGGCAAGCCCAGGGCTTCTCGGGCTGGGGAGCATAAGTCTCGGGGAATCTTACGGGCTCCATCATCTGGCCGAGCAGACCGTCTGCGAGTATCATCGCAGGCATCCTGTACTTGTCCGCACTGTCGAATGCGAGCACTACCAGGTCTGCCATCTCCTGCACGCTTGAGGGAGCAAGCACTATCAGCGAGAAATCGCCGTGGCCGCCTGCCTTGGTAGCGAGGTAATAATCCGACTGCGAGGGCTGTATGCCGCCGAGTCCGGGGCCGCCTCTCTCAACATTTACAATAACGCAGGGCAGATCAGAGCCTGCAAGATATGAAATGCCCTCGGATTTGAGGGATATTCCGGGCGATGAAGATGATGTCATCGCTCTCACACCTGCAGAAGCCGCACCGTAGACCATATTTATGGCTGCGATCTCGCTCTCCGCCTGTATGAATACTCCCCCGCACTTGGGCATACGCTTGGACATATATGCTGCGATCTCGGTCTGCGGTGTTATCGGATATCCGAAGTAACACTTGCAGCCGCATCTTATAGCAGCTTCAGCAAGGGCTTCGTTGCCCTTCATCAGCATTCTCTCTTCCATTTATACCGATCCTTTCATAAGAACTTCCTGTAAAGTTATCTTTCAACTTCTATTGCACAGTCAGGACACATCATAAAGCACATGGCACAGCCTGTACATTTATCCTTGTCCGTACACTCTGCAGGGCAGTAGCCCTTCTGAGTCCTTATATCCTTGCGGATCGTTATGATCTTCTGAGGACAGACATCTACGCAGAGTCCGCAGCCCTTGCATCTGTCCCTGTTAACTCTCATATCAGCCATAAGGTCACCACCTTCCGATAATCTCTTAAAATCTTTTATTCATCTGCACTCTTCATAAGTATCTCGAGCGGAAGGAATCCTTCCGCCGCGATATGTGCAGGGGCAGTATCGCAGAAGACAGGCACGCCTGTCATCTCCGACAGCAGTGCAGCTTTCTCCCTGCCCTCTGCTATGATATTCTCATCGGTGAGAACACCGAGATTTGTATTGTTTGCTATGCCTGTGACCTTGAGTCCGCAGGCGGTCTCTATCTCACGCATGACCTGCACCGCTTCATCTGCAGAAGAGGTGAGCAGGCGGCGGAAATTTACCGTATACAGCACCCTCACGTCATCCCGTGACGCAAGATACGCCCTGTATCTGCCGAGGGGATATGCCCCCGCATCATCACCGCCCATATCTATGAACACATCGTCGTACTGTCCGCAGACAGCCTCGATATCAAAGTTCAGTACAGGCACGTCAAGATTGGTGCGCGCGTACATGGGGGCTATGAGCACAACGTTATGCGCTGTCAGATACGCTTCAAGATCGGCAGTGCGGAAATACGGGTTCACGGTATCCATATCAACTATGCATACCGTCCTGTTTCTGTCTGCTGCCGCCCCTGCGGAAAGATTTGCCGCAAGAGTGCTCTTGCCGCTGCCGTAATGGCCTGTGATCACAGTTATCATACTGATTCTACCGAGATGATATAATAGTATACAGGCTGATCGCCCTTTATGAAGTTGAGCTCAACGCCGTTCAGCTTGTTTCTCATGATGGTCTCAAGCTCTGTCGCCTTGTCGGGAGCGACTTCAGCACCGTATATAACAGTAACAAAGCCTGCAGAGCCCCTGAGATTCTTGATGAGCTTTCTTGTCAGCTTATATGCCGCACGGGTAACATCACGGTCAGAGAAGGAAAGTCTGCCGTTTTCGAGAGCGAGTATATCCCCTGCCTTGATGTCATGTCCGCCGAAGCTGCTGTTTCTTGCAGCAAAGGTGACAAGACCGGACTGTACCTTTTCATATGCGGCAGTCATCGCGTTCCTGTTGGTGTCAAGGTCAGCATCGGGATCAAATGCCATGATCGCAGTCATACCCTGAGGTATGGATGTGGTATGCATAACGCACATATCCTTTTCGGATATCTTCATCGTCTGCTCGGCTGCGAGTATGATATTCTTGTTGTTGGGAAGAACGAATACCGTCTCAGCAGGTACGGAATATACAGCCTTGAGTATATCATCCGAAGAGGGGTTCATGGTCTGGCCGCCGACAACGATAGCATCTGCGCCGAGATCCCTGAACATGCTCTCGATGCCCTCGCCGTTGGCAACAGCAACAAAGCCGAATTTCTTCTCAGCCTTGACAGGCTCGGGTCTGGTATTGGCAATACGGGCCGCTCTCATGCGCTGCTCTCTCTGCAGACGCATATTGTCGATCTTCATATTGCTAAGATATCCCATGGTAAGGCCCTTTTCAAAGGCAAGACCGGGATTGTTTGTGTGTACGTGTATCTTTATGATCTCATCATCATGCACTACTACCGCACAATTGCCGATCGATTCAAGGTATGCCCTGAGCTCGGCAGCGTCCTTGTCTGTGGGAGAGCCGTTTACGATAAACTCGGTGCAGTAAGCGTATATGATCTCTTCGTCATCCTTTATGTCAAGGTGGAACTTGCTTCTGGGCGCCTCTGTCCCGGCAGCGGGAGCGGTCCTGGGCTCGCCCCTGAACGCACGGAGCATCTCGCCGAATATAACGGTAAGACCCTTTCCTCCTGCGTCAACAACGCCCGCCTTCTTGAGTATGGGCAGCTGTTCGGGAGTGCCTGCCAGTGCTTCCTCAGCGGCAGCTACGACATCAGCCCACTGAGAAACGGCATCATTCGTATGGAAAGAGCTCTCCTTCGCCTTTTCTGCGGATACTCTTGCAACTGTGAGTATAGTACCCTCGGTCGGGTTCATAACAGCCTTGTAGGCTGCGTCCACGCCCGATGCAAGAGCAGCTGCCATATCGTCACAGGTAGCCTCTTTCTTGTCTTTAAGTCCTTTTGCTATGCCTCTGAAAAGCAGTGAGGTGATAACGCCCGAGTTTCCCCTGGCGCCTCTCAGCATGGCAGATGCAGCTACATCAGCTACATGGCCCACATCCTCGGCATCGCCGATATTGCCGAGCTCCTTAGCGGCATTGCTGAGCGTGAGGGACATATTCGTACCCGTATCGCCGTCGGGTACAGGGTATACGTTGAGTTCGTCTATCTGCTTCTTCATCTCGCCGAGAGTGAGAGAGGCAGATATGAGCGCTTCCTTGAGCATTTTACCGTTGATGAGCACAGTCATACCTCCATAACTCATTATCAAACATCTTATTATACCACATTATACCGCAAATGTCAAATACTTCTGTCTGAAAACTGCGTGAAAACGCAGTATCCCATGATATTTCACTATCATCAGTGGAATATATCCTCTATCTCACTGCAGAGTGTATCATTGTCCTGTCCCGTATAGTGTATGCCCTTCATGCCGAAAGCCTCCGCCGCGGCCACGTTCTTCTCGGTATCATCTATGAATACGCACTCCGACGGCAGCAGGGAGTATTTTTCGCATATCCGTGAATATATCTTCGGGTCGGGCTTTATCAGCTTCTCATGGCAGGAGAACACTCCGCCGTCCATATGCTCCGTGAATGAAAGCGCTTCGGGAGCTGTATGCATAAGGTACTCAAAATAATTTGACAGATAATACACGCCGTATCCCATGCCCTTAAGTCTCTCTATCAGAGGCACGGTGGTGGGTTTCTGTACGGGTATATCCCCGAGTCTTGAGAACATGAGGCGTATCTGCTTTTCATACTGCGGGTCGGAGGCTATGAAGCGTCTGAGCACCTCCTCATCGGAGAGTACTCCCCTGTCGAGCTCGCACCAGGAGGGGTTTTCCCACATGGCCTTTATGACAGCCCTTCCCGTCTCCTCGCCGAACATTTTCTCTGCAAAGCTGTGTACCTCGAAGTCAATCAGCACTTTGCCTATGTCAAAAATTACGTTCATAACCGTACCTCCGGAAATATTCTGCTGTATATTATATACCTTTTCTGTCTGTATTGCAATATATCATGCAAAAATTCGTGCATATTCCTGCGCTTTGTACAGAGCGTCAATACATATTGGTGTATTTTTTCACAAAATACTTGATTTTATCCCCGAAATGATGTATAATATGTTAGTTTATACTAATTTAATCACCCGGTGATCATATGAAAAGAGACACTACCCACGATACTCCTTTCGGCTTCATGATAAGGCCTGCAGATTCCCGACACGCGATGCTTGCAGACTGGGGCATATCAAATATATCCTCCGTTGTACGCTCTGCGCAGACCATACTCGACATAGGCTGTGCAAACGGTCGCAACACTAATATCCTACTGCAGAAATATCCCCGTGCAAGGGTAACCGCTCTGGCTGACAGCAGTGCCGATGCCGAGCGCGCAGTAAGATAC
>CACZPE010000235.1 GCA_902782875.1 uncultured Ruminococcus sp.
GCTTTGTGCCTGCAGACAGCGCCCATATCACTATAGTCGACAAGATATTCACCAGAGTCGGTGCATCCGATGACCTTTCGTCGGGACAGTCCACGTTCATGGTCGAAATGAGCGAGGTCGCGGATATAATAAAGAATGCCACTCCCCAGAGCCTTGTGATACTCGACGAGGTCGGCAGAGGTACATCCACATTTGACGGCATAAGCATCGCCACGGCGGTTGCCGAGCATATCTCAAACAAAAAGAAGATAGGCTGCAAGACGATGTTTGCCACTCATTACCACGAGCTTATCGCCCTTGAGGAGAGACTCGAAGGAGTCAAGAACTACAGTATCGCCGTTCAGCGGAGCGGAGATACGATACGTTTCTTAAGAAAGATAGTGCGCGGCGGTGCTGATGACAGCTACGGCATAGAGGTCGCAAAGCTGGCAGGACTGCCGAATACAGTTATAAACCGTGCAAAGCAGATACTCTCCGAGATAGAGAGTACTGACAATACCCCTGTAAGACACGAGGAAAAGGAGCAGATATCATTTGCGTCCATAGCCGAGGAGGAGGTCATCAGGAGGCTTAAGATGACAAGCCCCGATGAATACTCTCCGAGAGAGGCGCTCGTACTGCTTCAGGAGCTGTATGATTCCCTTATGATGTGACAGTTGTACAGACACCGTATATCTGCAGTTTACTGTATTGCGGAGGTGAGTATATGCCGTATGAAATAAAAGCAGCCGCCCTTGCCGGAGGCGGAGGCCTCGGCGCTTATCAGGCGGGGGTTATGAAAGCCTTTGCTCAGCGCGGCCTGCTGAAGGGTATAGAGTGCTTTTCGGGCACATCGGTGGGTGCGCTCAATGCCGTGCTGTGGTCTATAGGCGATGCGGAGCTTTCGGAATATGTATGGAAGCAGTGGGTAGACCCGATGGGCATGCTCGGAAAGCTCGAGCGCACGCCTGCAGGGTACCGCCCTTCAAGGGAGACCCTCAGGGCTATACTCAAAAATGCAGGTGTGACAAAGATACGTCATACCGCACCTGTATACGCATATGCCTACGATATAAAGGCAAGGCGGGCGGAGTGCTTCTATCTCAACGACAAGTCTGAGAGCATGATGATAGATATCCTTCTTGCCTCATCCGCGATACCCGTGATATACGAGCCTGTGGATATAGACGGCCGTATGTACAGGGACGGCAGCTCATCCTTTGTATCGCCCCTTGACAATTATCCTGTGGGGATACTTTACGAGAAGGGTTACCGCGATATACTGCTCGTACCGCTCAGATCAGATTTTGAGGGCAGTGACGTGCGGTCATGGCACAGCCCTGCAAGGGCGGATATGTACAGCACATTCCCCGGGGCGGATATATCGGTGCTCAAGCCCTCCTGCAATATCGGCGGTGCGCCGGGAGTGGTGGATTTCTCGCCTGACAGCATAAATATGCGCATCGCGGTGGGCTTTTCTGACGGATTCGGGTATGACAGGGAGAAGGAAGAGACAGGGGAGTATGAAGGCCGCCACGAAGAGATCATACGACAGCTGGCGGAGAAATATATCCTGACATCTGATGATCTTGACAGCTTTATAGCGCTCAGGAAGAACAAGAACATTACCGCGGTGAATACCACGCTCGGCGGTCATATGTGGTACAGGGATATATTCGA
Organism: uncultured Ruminococcus sp.; assembly: GCA_902782875.1. The sequence continues at coordinate 1,660 of CACZPE010000235.1, forward strand.
GCTTGACGGCTCGCGTATACAATGGCACTGCAACGTGCCCGTTGCGGGAGAGTTATTTGAGAGACACTACAGGATACTCGGCAGAAATGATGAGCTGAGAGCCTATTATTTCGATCCCTGCAGGTTCATCGAGGATCTGAGAAAATTCGGTGAGCAGAAGGAAAAAGGCTTGATAAGATGATAATAAGAGAATACAGGGCGGAAGATATCCCGCAGATGATAAGGATATGGAACGATATAGTGGAAGAGGGCAATGCCTTTCCGCAGGAGGAGCCGCTCGATGAGCGGTCGGGAGCGGACTTTTTCTCATCGCAGAGCTATACAGCGGTATGTGATGAAGACGGCGAGATAAAGGGCCTGTATATCCTTCATCCGAATAATGTGGGACGCTGCGGTCATATATGCAACGCAAGCTATGCGGTATCATCATCGTGCAGGGGACAGCATATAGGCGAAAAGCTTGTGCTTGACTGTATGAAAAATGCTGTGCGCAAAGGCTTTTCCATACTGCAGTTCAATGCGGTGGTAGAGACGAATATACACGCAAGACATCTTTATGAAAGGCTCGGCTTTACTCAGCTCGGAGTGATACCGCGGGGCTTTCGCATGAAGGACGGACGGTATGAGAACATATGTCCGTATTATATAGATTTAGAACAGAGGTAGAAATATGCCAAGAGTCCATGTGCTTGACAAGGAGCTTTCGGAGCTTATCGCCGCAGGCGAGGTAATAGAGCGCCCGAGCTCGGTCATAAAGGAGCTTGTGGAAAACTCCATCGACAGCGGTGCGAGCGTCATAACGGTAGAGATAAAGCAGGGCGGCATCACGTATCTGCGCATAACGGACAATGGATGCGGCATAAGCTATGATGATGTGCCTACGGCGTTTCTGCGCCATGCCACGAGCAAGCTGTCGGTGAAGGAGGATCTGTCAAAGATACTCACCCTCGGATTCAGGGGAGAGGCGCTGGCGTCTGTATGCGCGGTCGCAAAGGTGGACTGCATCACAAAGCAGAAGGATTCTCCCTACGGCACTCATTATGTGATAGAGGCGGCAGAAGAGAAGCTGCGTGAGCATACAGGCTGTCCTGACGGCACGACCATGATCGTCAGGGATATTTTTTACAATGTTCCGGCAAGGCTCAAATTCCTCAAAAAGGATAAGTATGAGGGCACGGCTATATCATCGATACTCAGCAAGATAGCAGTATCCCATCCGGAGATATCCTTCCGGTTTATTAAGGACAATAAACAGGAGCTTTTCACACCGGGTGACAACAAGCTTTATTCGGCGGTATATTCGGTGTTCGGTAAGGAATTTGCCGCATCGCTGCTGCCTGTTGACTATACTCTCGGCGGCATAGGCGTGAGAGGGTATACCGTAAGACCTGTATGGGGGCGCAGAAACCGCACCATGCAGCACTTTTTTGTAAACGGACGCTATATCAGGTCACTGACCTGCATGGGGGCTATCGAGGAGGCATACCGCAATACGATAATGGAGGGGAAGTTCCCTGCCTGCGTGCTGTTCATGGATGTGCCGCCGGATGTGGTTGACGTAAACGTTCATCCTGCAAAGACAGAGGTAAGATTCTCCGATGACAGGCTTATATACGATGCTCTTTTCTTTGCGATAAAAAACGCGATACTAAGCGAAGAGCGCACTCACGAGCTGAATATCCCCATACACAAGCCCTCCGCCTCGGATTATGCCATGCCCGTATTTACCGACAAGGGCGGAGAGCAGACACGCATCGCCGACACGTCTGTATCGCGTGATACGGGTACAGTACAGGCTGTGGATATTGTAGAGAAGGATAATTCACAGAGACGTGAAGCCGTGAACACTGTGAAGCGGCATGACACGGTGCATCACGACATACGCGTTGAGGATATACCCGAGGATTTCACCCCGAAAAAAGCCGTACCCGATGAGAATGCTTTTGAAAGCGCGGTATCACAGGCGGAGCGCTCATGGAACGATGGGCATACCGAAGCCGTTTCAGATGCGGATACCCATGAGGAAGCCCCCGATATTTCAGAGCATATCAGCACAGGCTACAGCGCACAGGGGGAGATGGAGAAGCTTTCTCCCGAGCCCTCAAGGGAATTCAGGTTCATAAACGAGAAGTCCTTTGAGCGTGAAGAAAGCACACCTGAACAGAAAAAGAACGATGATGAGATGTGTTTCCGCCTGATAGGCGAGGCGTTCAAGAACTATGCCATAGCCGAGACAGAGGACAGCATCATATTTATCGACAAGCACGCTGCACACGAGCGCATACGCTTTGAGAGGCTGCGTACAGGCAGGGAGGATCTGACAGCGCAGATGCTGATAGATCCTGTCAGGATACGCCTTGACTTTGCGGATTACGATGCGATAGTAAAGAATCTGCGTGTATGCGCAGATCTCGGCTTTGTGATAGAGGCCGACAAGCTGCCTTTTGTATCGGTGAAGGGTATACCTTCAATGCTCGACAGAAATGATGCGGAGGAGCTGGTCACGGAGCTGGCGCACAATTTTGCGATGCACAGACAGGACCCGCTGCCTGAGATACTGGATGAGATGTATCATTCCATGGCCTGCAAGGGCGCTATAAAGGCAAACGACGAGACATCGCCCGAGGAGCTCATAGATCTGCTCGGACAGGTGATCGCCGATGAGAGGATAAAGTACTGCCCTCATGGAAGGCCCATAATGTTTGAACTTAAGAAGACCGAACTGGAAAAGCAGTTCAGGCGTATAGTATGACCACATCAGCAAAAGGAGGTGACCTTGTGGAAAAGATACCGCTTCTGGTGATATGCGGACCTACCTGCTCGGGGAAGACCGCTGCAGGCGTGGAGCTGTGCAGGGTATTTGACGGCGAGGTCATATCCGCTGATTCTATGCAGATATACAAAGGGCTCAGGATATCCACCGCAAAGCCCACCGCAGAAGAGATGAAGGGCATACCTCATCATCTTATGGATTTCCTGCCGCCTGACGGAAGCTTTTCCGTGGCTGATTTTGCAAGGCTTGCGTCGGAGAAGGCGCGGGATATATCCTCGCGGGGAAAGCTCCCTGTGGTCGTGGGCGGCACGGGTCTGTACATATCATCTCTCATAGACGGCGTGGATTTCTCGCATACCGCGACCGACCCCGCACTGAGGCAGCAGCTTGAGAACGAGGCTAAGGTGCTCGGAGCGGAGGCTATGCATGAGAGGCTGAAAAGCCTTGACCCCGACGCTGCAGAGGCGATACACCCGAACAATGTGATAAGGGTGATACGCGCGATAGAGATGAATATGCTCTCGGGGCGCACTATGGAGGAAAACAGGAGAAAAAGCCGCGAGGTGCCGTCTCCGTACAAGGTGTGCATGATCGGGCTTACCTGCTCTGACAGGGCGGTGCTTTACGAGCGCATCAACAGGCGCGTTGACGGTATGCTTGCAGAAGGGCTCACCGATGAGGTGAGGAGCGTATGGGAGAAATACGACACTCACACCGCATTCAATGCGATAGGCTACAAGGAGCTTATACCGTATCTCGAGGGGAAATGCTCCCTTGATGAAGCTGTTGACAGGATAAAACAGTCTACACGCAACTATGCAAAAAGACAGCTTACTTGGTTTCGTCGTGATGCACGAATTCAATGGGTCTATACAGATGATTATGAGCATTTTGACGGAATTTTGAAAAAATGTATAAACATAGTGGAAAAATCGGAAATAGTGTGATATAATATATATTATTTGGAAAAGTGTGTCCTTAGGGATACACTGCTGACAAGAAACAAAGAAAGGGACAAGTTGTTACGGCTGTGCAGTATATCTGCCTGCCGCACTTGAAAAGGGGTGTTTACTTATGAACAAAACGCTCAATCTTCAGGATGTATTCCTCAATCAGGCAAGAAAAGAGAAAGTGCCCATAACCTGCATACTTACAAACGGATTTCAGTTCAAGGGCATAGTCAAGGGTTTCGACAGCTATACAGTTATAATAGATGCAGAGGGCAGACAGGAGCTTGTATTCAAGCATGCGATCTCCACTATAATCCCTGCCCGTCCGATCTCGATACTTGACGACGGCGAAAAGAACTGATACGGTATACCGGTAAGAGGGGCGCAGGATGAACGGCAATCAGAGTGTGATAAATTTCATAGGGCTTGTTGCGGTGCTGCTGCTTTTCGCCATTGCGATACACCATATCGAGGCAGGATTCAACGAACAGTACAAGACCGAGGATGCGATAAAGTATTCCTCTGCGGATACCGTTTCGTTCAAGGGTATATATATCCGCGACGAAGAGGTAATAAAGAAGCGCTACAACGGTGTACTGAGCTATCCCGTCAAGGACGGCGGCAAGGTCGCAAAGGATTCTGTAGTTGCATATCTCTACAACAATGAAGAGGAGATAGAGACAAACAGGCATATAGAAGAGCTTGAGAATGAAGTGTCTCTTCTGCGTTCCGCACAGAATCCCGGTACGGTGCAGACTGCCGAGCCCGACTTCATATCCCCGCTGATCGCGGAGCAGTATCAGACCATAGCATCGCTGCTTGCGAAGGGAGATATAGAGGACCTTAAGGCAAGACGGGACAATCTTTTCACTCTTATGTGCATATATCAGCTTGCGATCGGTCAGGAAAAGGGCTATGACGAGCGTATAGCAGAGCTTTCGGCGCAGATATCCGATCTCAGGGTATCGAGAAAAAAGCCGAAGGGCTCGGTCACATCACCCGATTCCGGATATTTCGTCAGCTATACAGACGGATACGAAAGCGAGCTCACCTTTGATACAGTCGGTGATATCACAGCCGACAGGATAAAGGAGATCATTGAAGAGGAGAAGGAAAGGGACTATCACGGGAAGTACGAGATAGGCAAGCTTGTAAAGGGCTATAACTGGAAGATAGCAGGTGTTGTGGACAATTCTTCGAGTGCCTTCAATCCCGGAGATACCGTAAAGCTGTCCTTTGCTTCGGTACCCGATACCGTTACGGCTACTATCGAGATGCTTCGTGATACCGATGATCCCAATGAGACCGTCATTGTACTGCGATGCGAGGAGAATACCTACGGTCTTGTGCGTCTGCGCACGGACAGAGTGGATATGACCCTGCACGACTTCGAGGGAATAAAAGTCCCGAAGCAGGCCATAAGATTCAATAAAGACAATGAGAAGGGATGCTACATTCTGATAGGCCAGAATGTAAAGTTCCGTAAGATAGACGAGATCTATGCCGAGAATGATTACGTATTGTCAAGGATAACCTCCGATGACGATTACGTGAGCGTTTTTGACAAGGTCATAACCAGCGGCGTTGATACCGCTGCATACTACGAAGCCATAGAAGAGAATATCGCCGCAGAGAGGAAAAATGCGGAGAGAAAGGCTATGGCGGCGGGCGGCACCACCGCGGCGGAAACAGAGGCTTCCGTGACGGAGGAGACTGCTCAGACAGAAGTATCCGAAGAGGATACCGACAGTGAGACAGACGAGGGTGACAGCGAAGAAACAGAGCCGCCTGATGAGAGCGGCAGTTCAGAGGGGGAGATCCGCTTTGAATGACGAACTGTACAGAGATATTTCCGAGAACGCCAAACGCATAAGGGAAGAGGCAGAGAAGGCAATGTCATGCGCGGGACGCAAGGATGATCTGCGTATAATGGCAGTGACGAAGACCGTGCCGTATGACAGGGTAAATTATGCCGCAGGTCTCGGCTTTGCACTTCTCGGCGAGAACAGGGTCCAGGAATATCTTGACAAGCGAGATATGTATGCGCAGGGTACGGAGGTACACTTCATCGGTCATCTGCAGAGAAACAAGGTGAAGTATATCGCGGACAGCGTGAGCATGATACAGTCGGTTGACAGCATAAAGCTTGCAGAGGATATATCAAGGCTCTGCACGGCACATGACAGGACAATGAATATACTCTTTGAGGTGAATATCGGCGGAGAGGAGAGCAAAAGCGGCTTTTCTCCGGATGAGATAACCGATGCGGCGTATAAGACCGCACAGCTTCCCGGCGTGAAGCTCAGGGGCATTATGGTCATACCGCCGAGAGATAACAGCGCAGAATGGTTCTCCCGTTCGCAGAGACTCTTTGAGGATCTGAAGGCTGAAAAGATCGCAGGTACAGATATCAGCGAACTGTCCATGGGTATGTCCGCGGATTATGCCGAGGCGATACGTTTCGGCTCGACTATAGTAAGACTGGGCTCCGCACTTTTCGGGGCGAGAACATATACGATATGAAACTCAAGAACAAATTGATGGAAGGAAGAAGAACAAATGAGCTTATTGGATAATCTGAAAGCTATAATCAGTGATAACGGCGGTGATGATGACTACGTTGACGAGCCTGCTTATACCAATGAGAACAGAAATATCGAAACACCCGCAGCACCCCAGCAGCCGCAGGGCAGCAGGATGGTGGACGAGGAGCGCAACAGGCTCAATATCTCTCTTACCGCTCAGCTCAGGGTAATACTTGTAAAGCCCGAGAAGTTCACAGACACAAAGGAGATCGCAAATCATCTCAACAACAAGCAGACGGTAGTTCTTAACCTTGAATCCACAACTCCCGATGTTACCAGAAGAATAATAGATTTCCTCGGCGGTGTTGCCTATGCAAACGGCGGCAGCATCAAGCCCGTAGCGAACAATACCTTTATCATAACTCCCTATACCGTATCCTTTCAGGGAGATGAGCTGTCAGAGCAGCTCGAAAGCAACGGAGTCCTCCTGTAAATGAATGACAGGGAGCGTTTCTGTGCCGCAGAGCAGTGTGACGCGGACGAAAAGCTGCTGATATCCCACACCGGGGATATGATAACAGCTGCAGAGCGCGGAGCAGTGCGCTTCTCGGCGTTTCTTACCGAGCGTGAGAGCGGACTGGTGCAGCGTTTCTGTTCGTATTCGGGTTTTGACTGTCTTATGCTGTGGGGCGGATACGAAGGGGCTCAGAGAGTGATGGCGGGGTTCTTTCCTGCCTATAGCGAGCCGTCGCAGGACGAATTCCCGCTGTCTGCGGTATTCATAGGCGGCAGGATGGCGGATTCCCTTTCTCACAGGGACTATCTCGGCGCAGTGCTGTCACTCGGACTTGAACGCTCTATGACAGGGGATATAGTGATCACGGACGGCGGCGCATATTTCATGATGGCCGATACTGCCGCACAGCTTGCGGTAAACGAGCTGTCAAAGATAGGCAGGACCGGAGTTAAATGCAGGATATGCGGCAAAGACGAGATCATAGAAAGACACGATGAGTTTGAGAGCATATCTGCTACTGTGGCATCCCTGCGTCTTGACTGCGTAACAGGCGCGGCGGCAAGGCTCAGCAGAGAAAAGGCTGCACAGCTTATCAGAAGCGGCCTTGTAAATGTCCGGCATATATGTATAACCAATATATCGCACACGCTCTCAGAGGGCGATGTGCTGTCCATAAGAGGGTATGGACGATATATACTCCGCAGGGTGGGGGACAAAACTAAAAAGGACCGTATACATATCACCATCGACAGATATGTATGACGGCAGTGAAATGAGGTTATGGTCATGATAACAGCACAGGA
>CACZPE010000236.1 GCA_902782875.1 uncultured Ruminococcus sp.
GAATTCCTCTATATTCTCCCTGTTTTTGCGGACGAGCTTGTCGGTATCTCTTGTTTCTTCTCCGAGCTGCTTTGTAAAGCCGCTGAGCACCTTTATGCCCGCTCCGATCTTGTCGGCGGAGCTCTTGGAAGTATACGCGAGAGTTCTGACCTCCTGTGCGATAACACCGAAGCCCTTGCCGCTCTCCTTTGCTCTTGAAGCCTCTATGGATGCGTTGAAGCCAAGTATCCTTGTATTAAGGGCGATATCCTGGATGACCTTTACAGTCTCGCCTGCGGTCTTTACCTCAGAGGCGCACTTTGCGGATATCTCTGACAGTTCTGTCAGCTTCTTCTCTATCTCTGCGTTGATCTGATAGTTCCTGTCGGCGATCTCCTTTATCTTCTGCACGGTCTCTCCGCTGTCGGCCCTGTTGGCATGAACCACCTTGCCGATTATATAGTCGCCCATTCTCTGCAGGAAGCCTGCCGCAGACTGTACCCTTTCCTTGGGAAGCACAGGTACCTTTGCAGCAGCCGCATAGAATTCATTCTCGCCCACATGCAGCTCCTTGACGATGCGTCTGAGCATATTGCTGTCGGAGTTTTCCGCCATGACCTCGCCACCGAAGAAGTATCCCACACATTCTCCGCCGACTAATATGGGCACAACGAATTCAAGAAGGCCAAGTCCGTTGGTATAGACAACTATCCTGCCGCTCTGCACAGCCTTGGGGCCTGCGGAGATATCATAGCTGTCTCCCCTCTTGTATCTGAGATAGTACTCGTTGAAATTGCTGCGTTTTGTAACGGGGTTGCCGTCGGGATCGACAGCCACCAGAGCTATTCCGGTAGCATCAGCAAATCCGTCCTGAAGCTCCTGCAGTACCGGTACGTTTACCATTTCCGAGATTTTGCCAGCCATAGATGTGACCTCCCTATTTTAACTCTACTATAGTAACACCGTTCTCACCTTCGCCGTATACGCCGTTACGGAACGACTTTACCGACGGATTTGACTTAAGATGCCGCTGTATGCCCTGACGGAGAAGGCCTGTGCCCTTTCCGTGGATTATCGTGACTATACCTGCGCCGAGCATGACCGCATTGTCGATAAACATATCCACTTCCATAATGCCTTCATCAACGGCATATCCCCTGATATCAAGCTCGAGAGAGCTCTTTCTCTCTACCTTTCCCGATACCTGTGCCCGGGATACGTTCCTTGTCTTTTTCTTCGGCTCGCTCTGTTCCTGTTCTATCAGGCGAAGATGCGACACATTCGTCTTTGTTTTCATCACGCCGATATGTACGAATACATTTCCCGAGCTGTCGGGATCACTGGCGAGTATGCCGTTCTTGTTTATATCGGCTACAAGCACCTTGTCCCCTCTCCTGTAGGGTCTGGGCGGCTTGTATTCCTTTATCTCGCGCTTAACAACGGGATTTGCCTCGTTATACATGCGGTCAAGAGCACCTCTTGCGGCTGATTTTGCCGCCGACGCCCTGCGCTCAAATTCCTGCTTGTTCTTCTCCTTGCGTATATCCGCAAGCTCATCGAGCAGCTTGTCAGACTCCATGCGGCAGTTCTCTATGATCTGCATCGCCTTGACCCTGGCCTTTTCAAGCTCTGCATCCCTGCCTGCGGCAAGAGCCTCACGCTCGCGCTCGTTCTCTCTGAGAAGCTCTTCGTTCTCGCGTCTGAGTCTTTCCATCTCCGCAGTCTGTCTCACAAGCTCCGCTCTTGCCGCCTCGAGATTTGCCACTGCCTCCTCGAAACGCACGTTGTTGTCGGAAACTATGCTTTTTGCTTTTTCTATTACATCCTCGGGTATGCCGAGCTTTGCGGATATGGAGAATGCATTTGATTTACCCGGAGAGCCTACTATGAGCCTGTAGGTAGGTCTGAGAGTCTTGGTATCGAACTCACAGGAAGCGTTTTCCACATCGTCACGTTCAAGGGCAAATACCTTGAGCTCCTGATAATGCGTGGTTACAAACACTCTGCTCCCCTGGGAAAGAAGCCTGTCTATCACCGATATCGCAAGAGCCGCGCCCTCTACAGGGTCTGTACCGCCTCCGAGCTCATCAAGAAGCACGAGGGAATGTGTATCCGCCTTTTTCAGTATATTCACTATATTGCTCATATGTGACGAAAAGGTGGAAAGACTTTCCTCTATGCTCTGCATATCGCCGATATCGACGAGTATATTGTCAAATACCGATATCCTCGACCCGTCAGATGCGGGTATCATAAGGCCGCACATAGCCATCGAGGTGAGAAGTCCCGCGGTTTTGAGCAGTACGGTCTTACCGCCAGTATTAGGTCCTGTCACGATAAGCGCATTGCATCCGTCGCCGATGGATATATCCACAGGTACTGCGGTCTTCGGGTCAAGCAGCGGGTGTCTTGCGCGTCTGAGCACGAGCACTCCGTCATCCGAAAGCTCGGGCACGCTTGCATTCATAGATGCCGCAAGCTCTGCCTTTGCAAAGTATACCAGCAGCTCTGCGCAGGTAAGATAGTCTCTGCCGATGCTCTCCGCCACAGAAGCCACATCCGAGGTGAGCTCGGCGAGTATTCTCTCTATCTCTGCCTTTTCCATCCCCTCAAGGACCCTGATATCATTGTTTGCCTCAACCACAGCCTCGGGCTCTACAAAGAGCGTAGATCCCGATGCGGATGCGGCATGGACGATACCCTTTACCTGTCCCTTGAATTCTGCCTTTACGGGGATTACATATCTTCCGTCACGTACTGTGACGATGTTTTCCATAAGCGTCTTCTGCACATCAGCGGAACGGAGCATCTTGTCAAGGCTCTCTCTTATACGCAGTCCTGCCCGTGCTATCTTACGCCTGATTTCGGCAAGCTCTGTGCTTGCGGTATCGGCTATCTCATCCTCACTGAGTATAGCGTTTCTGATCTTGTTCTCAAGCCACTGCTGAGGGGCAAGAGAGTAAAACATCTCATCGAGGGAGGTCTCCTCCGCCTGTGCATCACGCCTGTAATCATACATCGCGCCGATCTGTCTGAGCATAGCCGCCATATCGAGCAGCTCACGCATGGAAAGCGATGAACCTGACACCGCTCTCTGCAGATGCGGCCTTATGTCCTTGAACGCATAGGACGGTGCCCTGCCGTTCTTGAGTGCAAGAGCGAATGCATCGGAGGTCTTTTTCATCTCACGCTTTACATTGTCAAGGTCTGTATCGGGGGTGAGAGCCCGTATCATCGATTTTGTCTCTTGATTTTCAGCATAACTCTCCAGGCTCGCAAGTATCTTGTCGAGCTCAAGAGTTCTGTAATATCTGTTCATATCCAATCCTTATCATAACGATCTGTAAAAATCCAGTGTATCAAATTGTCTGCCGAGATGATAGCATATGTATCTCTCGCTTACCGTGCCGAGCAGCGCGAGCGCATCGTCGGATACCCTGAAGCTGAATATCTTCCCCATATCCGACAGGCATACATGCCGCATCGCCTCTATCATGCCCGCAGTGAGCATAATATTGTCGGGGCTGTCGTATACAACCCTTATATGTGCATCTTTCGGGCACAGAAGTATGCCTTCCTTTATAAGAAAATACATCTTCCGCTCCGTGCGGTAGCAGTCAGCACAGCCTATAAGCCCGGGCATCAGCCCTAAATCGGCAGCTATACGCATCTCAAACACAAACTTCACGAATTCACAGGGAGCAGACTTCTCCGACAGCATGTACAGACTGTTGGTAAAGAGCCTGTATACATCCCTTGCGGTCTGATTTTCCGTTACGGTATGCGATACTATCTGAGCAAAGTATGAGGCAAGCGCAAGCTTCTGCATATCAAGCCTCAGCCCGTAGAATGAGCGCACCGGCTCACTGCTGTTTATATAGTATCTGCCCCTGCTCTGCGACAGGCAGAGCTTTGAGCAGGAAAAAAGCTGAACGGCCGCGCTGTTTGATGCACCATACTTCTTTGCTCCCCTCACAGTCACATCCACAAGGCCCATATCGGGCGAAAGGACCGTGAGATAGAATCCGCTGTCGCCTGCTTCCCGGCGTGATATAACGACCGCATCGGTCGTTATCATCTTTTTCGGGTCATCCATCATCAGTTGTTGTCAAGCCCGAAATTCTTTATCAGGCTCTCATTGTTGCGCCAGTCTTCCTTGACCTTTACCCAGAGCTTGAGATTGACCTTTATCCTGAAAAAGCTTTCCAGCTCCTCACGGGCAAGAGAGCCTGCCTTTTTGAGCAGAGAACCGCCCTTGCCTATGACCATGCCCTTGTGCGACTGCTGTTCGCAGTATATTATCGCAGAAACGTTCATGATGTCCTCGCCCGCTTTTGTGGTGCTTTCATCGAGTGTATCTATCACCACCGCGATACCGTGAGGTATTTCATCATAGGTGAGCTGCATGATCTTTTCACGTATCATCTCGGCCATAAGAGCCTTCTCAGGCTGGTCTGTCACCTTGTCATCGGGGAAATAGTGAGGTGAGGGAGCAGCAAGCTTTTCTATATCATCCATCAGTATGTCAATGCCGTCGTTCTTCTTTACGCTCAGCGGTATTACA
>CACZPE010000237.1 GCA_902782875.1 uncultured Ruminococcus sp.
CGCGGTGAGCTTGTCAAAGGCAAGACTACTATCAACGGAAAAGAGTATGAGTTTGACAAAAACGGTTATCTTAAATAAGCTGAAAACGGAGCAGTGCTTAAACGGCTCCGTTTTTTTTCGGAAAGGGTCTTCTCAAAAACGGTCAGTCGTGATATACTATACCTGACCAAAGCGGTCAGTATACGATGCATCGATAAAAAGAAAGAGGGAACAGCCATGAACGACAGCTTTTTTTCACTGCCCGAGGAAAAGAGAAATGCGATAATAAATGCAGGCTTTAGGGTATTCTCACAGAACAGCTACAAGAAAAGCCCCATGAGCGAGATCGCATCCGAGGCGGATATAAGCAAATCACTGCTGTTCTATTATTTTAAGGACAAGAAGGAGCTTTATCTGTTTCTGCTGCGATACGGCGCACAGCTCACACAGGAAGAGATGACAAGACAGGGCTGCTATGAGGAAGACAGCTTCTTTGAGGTGTTCCTCAGCGGACTGAGGGTAAAGGTACAGCTGATGAAAAGCTATCCCGAGCTGTCGCTGTTTCTTATGAAGGCATACTATGAAAAGGAGCCGAAGCTGAGAAAGGACATAGATGCGCTGACAGGGGAATATTCGGGATATGAGACGCAGTCGGGGAGCCTGAAGCTGGACAGTGACAGATTTATAGAAGGGCTTGATCTTGAGATGATGTACAGGGATATATATCTTGCGTCGGAGGGGTACCTGTGGGAGAAGATGTGCAGCGGAAAGATAGATCCCGATGAAATAGAAAGAGACTATGTGCGCATGATAGAGTTCTGGAAAAAGCTGTATCTTAAAAAGGGGGATGACTGATGTACGGTGCGCGGAATATGACGGTGAAGATACCGTCGGGGGCAGAGATGTATTATGCGGTATTCGGCAGAGGGGAAAGGACTATGGTCATGGTACCGGGGCTTAATATAATCGATATGACGGGTACTGCGGGGAATCTTGCCTATTTCTACAGAAAATTTGCAAAGGACTTCACGGTGTATGTCTTTGACAGGCGCAAGGGACGGGATGAGGGCTGCACGATAGCATCCATGGCGGATGATCTGGCAGCGGCTATGACTGAGCTCGGCATTGAGGATGCATATGTCCTGGGGGTATCGCAGGGCGGCATGATAGCACAGTATCTGGCGGTGTATCATCCGGGACTTGTGAAGAAGCTGGTCCTGGGTGTGACTGCCGCAAGGACAAATCCCGTGATGACAGAGGCTGTGGGCACATGGACGGATATGGCGGAAAAGGGGGATATCCGCGGTGTTATCACAGGCAGCTATGAAAAGATGTATACCGACAAACAGATGAAGACATACCGCCTGATACTGCCTGTTATGATGAGGTTTGTGAAGACCATGAGCGCGGAACGCTTTGCCGATCACGCAAGGGCGATATATTCGGTGGATATCTATGACAGCCTTGACAGGATAAAATGCCCTGTGCTGGTGCTCGGTGCGGGAAAGGACAGGATCACCACTCCCGAAGGGGCAAGGGAAATAGCGGACAAGATAGGCTGCGAGTGCCGTATATTCCCCGATGAAGGGCATGCGGCATATCTTTCAAAGGAATTCAACGATATGGTCGGTGAGTTTTTCATGAAAGGATGATATGTACCTGATCTATAAGCGGGACTGCTGCAGGCGCTTTGTCTGTAAATTTATATAAAAATATTGCAACCTGCCGTATTTTGTGCTACAATAATAATGTATGCGCAGATTACGGCATTATGGTATCTGCGCGGGAATAACTTTCACGGAGGTATAATATGCCTGTCAGGGTAGGAATGGTCTCTCTCGGATGCGCCAAAAATCAGGTCGATGCCGAGAGAATGTTATATAAGATACAGAAGGACGGCTATCAGCTCGTGAGTGATGCTGCACTGTCGGATGTCGTCATCATAAATACCTGCGGATTCATACAGTCTGCAAAGGAAGAAGCGATAGAGACTATACTCGAATTCGCCGAGCTGAAAAAGGAAGGCAGGATAAAGCGCATAATCGTCACGGGATGTCTTGCGCAGCGTTACAAGGATGAGCTCATGGACGAGATCCCCGAAGCTGATGCGGCTGTAGGTATCGGCAGCAATGACAGGATATGCGAGATAATAAAGGAAGTCATGGACGGGGAGAAGGTATCCGCCTACGGTTCAAAGCTCGACCTGCCGCTCACGGGCGGACGTGTGCAGACCACACTGCCCTACTACTCATATCTCAAAATAGCCGAGGGCTGCTCAAACTGCTGCTCTTTCTGCGCTATACCGATGATAAGAGGAAAATTCCGCAGCGTGCCGATGGAGGAGCTTGTCTGTGAGGCAGAGCAGCTTGCGGCAAACGGAGTGACCGAGCTTGCAGTTATAGCACAGGATTCCACACAGTACGGCACGGATATATACGGTGAGCAGAAGCTCCCCGAGCTTCTCAGAAAGCTCTGCAGGATAGACGGGCTCAAGTGGATAAGAGTGCTCTACTGCTACCCCGAGAGGATAACCGATGAGCTTCTCGATGTTATCGCAGAAGAGGAAAAGATGGTAAAATACATCGAGATGCCGATACAGCATATCAGCGACAGCGTGCTTAAGAATATGCGCCGCACTACAACGGGCGATGATATAAGAGCTGTCATAAAGCATATACGCGAGCGCATCCCGGGTGTGATACTGCGCACCACACTGCTTGTGGGATTCCCCGGTGAGACACAAGAGGATTTTGAAGCGCTGTCGGAATTCGTGCAGGAAACGAGATTTGACCGCCTCGGATGTTTTGCGTATTCCCCCGAGGAGGGTACGCCCGCCGCAAAGATGGATGATCAGGTGGAGGATGATGTAAAGGAGCACCGCGCAGAGCTTATCATGGAGCAGCAGGCGGTGATCATGGCTGAGAACAACGAGAAGTATATCGGACAGACTCTCGAGGTCATAACCGAGGGCTTTGACCGCTACGGAGAGTGCTATTTCGGCCGCAGCGCAATGGATGCCCCCGAGATAGACGGCAAGATATTCTTCACATCTCCCGATAAGAAGCCCGCGATGGGTACATATGTGAATGTAAGGATATCCGATGTGATGGATTATGATCTGATAGGAGATGTAGTATGAATCTGCCCAACAAACTCACGGTACTCAGAATGATACTTGTACCGTTCTTTATATTCTTCATGCTGACAGATATAGTGCCGGCATCAAAGCTCATAGCGCTTATAGTATTTGCGGCAGCATCCATAACGGATGCACTTGACGGACATATTGCCAGGAGCAGGGGACTGGTCACCACATTCGGCAAGTTCCTCGATCCGCTGGCGGACAAGATACTTGTTATATCCGCGCTGGTGTGCTTTATACAGCTCGGACTCTGCGGCGCGGTGCCCGTGCTTATCATCATCGCAAGAGAATTCATGGTATCGGGACTTCGTCTTGTCACCGCCGACAAGGGCGTGGTGGTACCCGCGAATATATGGGGAAAGCTTAAGACCGCCTTCACTATGACTGCGATAGTATTCATACTTTTTATCAGCGCGTTCGGGATAACCGGCACATGGACGGATATTGCCCGTCAGGTGCTGATATGGACATCAGCGGTGCTGACGATGATATCCGGCTGGACATATCTCAATACATACAAGGACTATATAAACAGCGACAAATAAACAGGGGGGTATTGATATGAAACAGAAAAATCTGCAGGATTATGAAAAGGAAAGCGCCAGAAGCGGACTTATCATAGGTCTGGTATTTATAGTATTCGGTGCGCTCATGGGTTATTTCGTAGGCAAGGACACCAGTGTTGTATCGGGTATCGTTGTATTTATCATCATGGGCGGCGTTGGTGCGTTCATAATGTTTTTCAAGAAGATAGAGCGCTATTTCAGGGCGAAGAACAGCGACCCCAATTCCGCTGGATATGCGCATAAGCAGAAAAGTCTCGGCAAACAGCGCGAGAATATATACAGAAGTTCAAGGAACCACAAATCCCTGCACGATGAGACAAATCTCAGATATATGACCATAGCAGGCGTGGTGCTCGGCATTATGGTGCTTATAAATCTGGTAATGCTGTTTGTGTTCAGCTCCTACTCAATACTGATGATAGTGCTGCTTGTATGCGCGATAGCCTTCTTTATCTATACCCTTACAGGAAAGGAATACAAGAACGCCCTTACCGCCTTTGCAAGATACGGCTGCGATGAAAAGCAGGCGGAGGAGATATACAAGGATATGTATCTCTACCGCAGTGCCGGCGGAGATATGATCGCACTGGGCGAAAGATTCCTTATGCTCAAGTCCGTCAATAACCTTATACCCACTACCAGAGTGGTATGGGTATTCCCGAGACTGCAGTGGGTGTATAACTACACAAACGGTATATACACGGGCAGATCGAACAAGTTCAGCATCACATTCTGTCTGTCAAACGGCGAGTTTTTCAATGCAGTTGTTGACGAAGCGGCCATACCCCTGATAATCGATGATATGCAGAAGCTTCGCCCCGGTGTGGTATGCGGCTTTACAGAGGAGATATCTGATCTCTACGGACAGAACCCCTCTGCCTTTGAGGAGGCGGAGAAGAATATACCCGCAGATCCGTGCGCAATGCTCGCACCCTCAGAGGATGAGGAGCCTCCGAAAAGAAGATGATATACTGGATAAAGGATACCCTCACAGAGGAAAAGGTTCTTCCCAACGATAAGAAGACACAGTACGTCGCGATACTTACGCCCGAGGAATGGTGTGAGAAGAACAGCGGCTTTGATATGGGAATAGAGCTTGATATAGACATATCCGACATACACGGCACGAGAGCGGATGTGAACTTTGACTCGCTGACGGGATCATTCTCTATACCGCACCGTGATGATATAGCCGCACCGGATATAAAATTCGCCTTTGCCCTTGATGAAAAGGGGATAGTGTTTATAGACGGTACGGGCGAAGCAGCCAGGATGTGTGCGGAGATACAGCGCATCAAGCGCTGGAAGAAGCCGAGCCTTGAAAGATTCATATACGATTTCATCGAGCTTATCATACACGCCGATCAGAAGATACTTGAACGCTATGAGCAGGAGCTTGACCACATAGAGGACGAGATAATGACGGCGGCTTCTGATGAGTACCCGATGCGTATAAACGATATACGCAGCGATGTGCGCGATCTGCGTGTACACTACGAGCAGCTGACCGACCTTGCGCAGGAGCTGGAGGAGAATGAGAACAACTTCTTCAAGGCGAATAATCTGCGTTATTTCCACCTGGTTATACAGCGCATAGCATCGCTTCATGATATGGCGGTATCGCTGCGCGACTATTCCATACAGGTAAGAGATCTTTATCAGTCAAGGCTCGATGTCAGACAGAACCGCATAATGACCGTGCTTACGGTCGTGACGACGGTATTCACGCCGCTTACGGTTATAGCAGGCTGGTATGGAATGAACTTTGTATATATGCCCGAGCTGTCGTCTAAATACGGCTATCCTGCCGTGATAATACTGAGCATACTTATAGTTGTGGTGAGCCTTGTTTTCTTCAAGAAGAAAAAGTGGCTCTGAAAAACGTATACACCTCATAATATAACAAAGGACGTATAAATATGTTCTCAAAGATAAACACGATAGGGCTTTTCGGGCTCAACGCCTTTCCTGTGGATGTCGAAACGGAGATAAGCAGGGGCGCGCCCTGTTTTGATATAGTAGGCCTTGCGGACACCGCCGTAAAGGAGAGCCGTGAAAGGATACAGGCGGCCTTCCGTGCTTCGGGAGAGCAGTTCCCCATCGCAAGGGTGATAGTCAATCTTGCACCTGCGGATACCAAAAAGGCGGGAAGCATGTTTGACCTTGCGATATTCATGGCGGTGATGAAATGTCAGGGGCTCATCAATGAGGATATGAGCGACTGCGTATTCATCGGTGAGGTGTCTCTCAACGGTGATATAAGAGGCATCGCAGGTGTGCTGCCTATGGTGCTCTGCGCTAAGAAGGAGGGCTTCGGACGTGTGTTCGTTCCTGCGGAGAATGCATATGAGGCAAGCGTCGTTGCGGGCGTGAAGGTGTACGGAGCAGCGAACGTAAAGGACGTCATAAGCCATCTCAGGGATGAAGTGAAAATAGAGCCGCAGAAGGAATATGTACCCAAGGCTGCGGAATATTTCGAGAGCATAGACTATGCGGATGTAAAGGGACAGAGCCTTGCCAAGAAGGCACTCGAATACGCGGCGGCAGGCGGACATAACCTGCTTATGATAGGCACTCCCGGCAGCGGCAAGAGCATGCTTGCAAAGCGTCTGCCGACGATACTTCCCGCGATGACCTTTGAGGAATCGATAGAAACCACGAATATACATTCCGTCAGCGGATTTGTCAACAAGGAAAATCCGCTGGTGGTGAAAAGGCCGTTCTTCTCTCCGCATCATACAGTCTCGGGAGCGGGGCTCTGCGGCGGAGGAAGCGTGCCCAAGCCCGGTCAGATAAGTCTGTCGCATAACGGCGTACTGTTTCTTGACGAGCTGCCTGAGTTTGCAAGACCTACCCTTGAGATGCTAAGACAGCCGCTTGAGGACAGACAGGTGACCATATCAAGGGCATCGGGCACGGTGACATATCCCTGCAGCTTTATGTTAGTAGCGGCGATGAATCCCTGCCCCTGCGGATATATGGGGCATCCTACGAAGAAATGCATATGCTCGCCCAATCAGGCCCGGGCCTATCTTAACCGTATATCCGGGCCGCTGCTCGACCGCTTTGATATCCATGTTGAGGTGGCTCCCGTCGATTTCAAGTCGCTCTCATCTGCCAAGAAGGAGGAAAGCTCCGCTGCGATAAGAGAGCGCGTACAGGCGGCAAGGGAGATACAGAGGGAGCGTTTTAAAGGCACGGATATCACCTGCAACGCGCGTATAACCTCGGAGATATTCCATGAGGTATGCCCCGTGACCAAGGAGGGCACCGCGATGCTCGAGCAGGTATTTGACCGCATGGGTCTGTCCGCAAGGGCATATGACAGGATAGTGAAGGTGGCAAGGACCGTTGCCGATATGGAAGGCAGCGAAATGATAGACAAGAGCCATATCGCAAGGGCGGTACAGTTCAGGACGCTTGACCGTAAGTACTGGACGAGCTGAAATAGTGAAGAGCGAATAATGAATAGTGAATAGTTTATGATGTTACTAAATCGTGTACCCTAATCCCTTAACAGAAGGAACAATAAAAATGAAAGAGATAAAATTCCATCTGCCGGATTTCTGCGGCAATTACCGCATGAATCTCTATATCGCGGATATGCTTAAAAATCACCCTGAGTATTTCTATGACGGGGTGAAGATAGCATCTTCCTACGGCTGCTTTCCGCCCGCCCTGTGGAACGGCGGCAGGACTGCCATAGGCGCTGTCAGAAAAGAAATGATACCCTATCTTATAAAGGAGTATAACCGCAGGGGGATACCCATAAGATATACCTTCACAAATCCGCTGGTCACAAAGAAGGATCTTGACGATCCGTTCTGCAATATGATAGCAAAGGCGGCGGAGAACGGCTTCAACGAGATAATAGTGAACAAGCCCGTGCTGGAAAACTATATAAGAAAGACATATCCCTCATATCCGCTGATATCCTCTACGGTAAAGCAGATAGAGAACGAAGAGGAGCTGCTGGCCGAGCTGGAGAAGGACTATAAGCTTGTTGTGCTCGACTATAACCATAATAATACAGAGCTTCTCGAAAGGCTGCCGCATAAGGATAAGATAGAACTGCTGATAAATCCCTACTGTACGCCTGCCTGCAAGAGGAGAAAGGATCACTACAGATTCCTCGGGGAGCGTCAGATGGCTCACAGCAGACAGATGTTCGGCGACAACAGCGAAGAGGTGCAGAAGATCATGCACAGGGAGTTTGTCTGTCCGAATATGACGATGGATTTCTATGAGACCGCAAAGTACAGCACTCATATCAGCGCAGAGGACGTTTACGGAAAATACAGTGATATGGGATATTCCAATTTCAAGATAGAGGGACGAATGATACACGCTGTGGATATACTCGAGAGCTATATGTACTATCTTATCCGTCCCGAGCATCGCGACAGGGTAAGGCTCAGGGCGCTCAAGGAGCTTTTGAGAAGAGAATAAATAATTAGCAATTGCTCGCTTCGCTCGTCTGAATGAATCAGCGGGGTAATCGTGGGCTTTGCCCACACGATCGGGTCAGTGTAAATTTGCAGGCATATGAGAGGTACCGAGTTGCACACTAAACCGTCCGATATGAAAAAACAGCGAGGTAACTGTGGGCTTTGCCCACCGGAGATGATTGACATTTGGATTTTTCTGTGCTATACTATTGCAATGTGAAAGACAGGAGGGCGACGCATGAAAGCGATACTTATGGGCATCCTTGCGATGGCGCTGATATATGCGGTCATAGTAGCCCTGCCGCATATTGCAAAGGCTGTGGACGATGCGTTCAAGGGAGTAAAGACAAAACAGCCCGATGACGGTCTTTATGATATATACAGCCTGCATAATGAAACGGATAAAGACAATACATCAGACGATGATACAAATGATAGATGATGATAAAAAGGAGTAATCACAATGGCTAAGGAAAAAATGGTGGAATCCATAACCTCAATGGATGAGGATTTTGCGAAATGGTATACCGACATATGCAAAAAGGCCGAGCTCGTTGAGTATACGAGCGTTAAGGGCTGTATGGTCATCCGTCCCTACGGCTATGCTATATGGGAGAATATGCAGAAGATACTCGACCGCCTCTTCAAGGAGACAGGCCATGAGAACGTATGCATGCCTATGTTCATTCCCGAATCCCTTCTCCAGAAGGAAAAGGATCATGTAGAGGGCTTTGCTCCCGAGGTTGCATGGGTTACACACGGCGGCAACGAGAAGCTTGAGGAAAGACTCTGCGTGCGCCCCACATCCGAGACACTGTTCTGCGAGCATTATGCAAATATAGTTCATTCCTACAGAGATCTGCCCAAGCTGTACAATCAGTGGGTCAGCGTGGTAAGATGGGAAAAGACCACAAGACCTTTCCTGCGTTCAAGAGAGTTTCTCTGGCAGGAGGGCCATACCATACACGCTACTGCTGAAGAGGCTATAGAAGAGACAGAGAAGATGCTCAATGTCTATGCAGACTTCTGCGAGCAGTATCTTGCGATGCCTGTAGTCAAGGGCAGAAAGACCGAGAGCGACAAGTTCGCAGGCGCGGTATCAACCTATGCGATAGAAGCGCTCATGCACGACGGCAAGGCTCTTCAGGCAGGTACATCCCACTATTTCGGCGACGGCTTTGCAAAGGCATTTGAGATCATGTACACCGACAAGGAGAACAAGAAGGTATATCCTCATCAGACATCATGGGGCGTTACCACACGTCTTATCGGTGCTGTTATAATGACCCACGGCGATGACAACGGCCTTGTGCTGCCTCCCGCAGTTGCTCCCGTACAGGCAGTTATCGTGCCCATACAGCAGTTCAAGGAAGGTGTTCTTGACAAGGCAAACGAGGTTGCCGATATCCTCCGTGCGGCAGGCATCCGCGTAAAGGTGGACGACAGCGACAACAGCCCCGGCTGGAAGTTTGCGGAATACGAGATGAAGGGTGTGCCTGTCCGCATAGAGATAGGCCCCAAGGATATAGAACAGAACCAGTGCGTAACCGTTATGCGTCACAACAGACAGAAGGATTTCGTATCCCTCGACGGCATAGCAGATACTGTAAAGGAGAAGCTTGAGGAAGTACGCAAGGGCCTCTTTGAAGCAGCTATTGCAAACCGTGAGAGACGCACATACTCCTGCACTGATATGGACGGCATAACCAAGGCGCTTGAAAACGGCGACGGCTTTGTAAAGGCAATGTGGTGCGGCGAAGAAGCCTGTGAGGACAAGGTAAAGGAAACTACAGGCGTCGGTTCACGCTGCATACCCTTTGAGCAGGAGCAGCTCTCGGATGTATGCGTATGCTGCGGCAAGCCTGCAAAGCATATGGTCATCTGGGGCAAGGCATATTGATTTGATCAGGGTATAGGGTTTAGGGTATAGGGTATAGTACCTTATACCGTTAAGAATATGAGAATATGAGATACTACTTATACAGGATATCGCATATGAAAGGAACATACGGATGGACGAGTACGACAAGGCGCTGATTTTCGCTCTGAAGAAGTGGATATCGGATGAGATAAACGAGATATACGACAACAGGGTCTATGCTGTGGGGCTGAGCTTTGACGGCGACGGCTCCATAGGCTACAACACAAAGGATCACGCTGACAGCAACGGCTCTGTCTGGGATATCGGCGGCTGGAAGCATCCCTCCTTTGCATATGTGAATTCCGATGCTGCGGTAGACGGATCTGTTGAGATATGGAGCTCCTTCAAGGGGATCTCGGGTGATGCTGTGAAAACAGGCTATTTTGAATGTGCCGCTGCTGCGGTGAAGGAACTGATAGCCGACGGCATACTCAGGGAGCGGTTTGAGAAGAATATCCCCGTGATACTCTTTGCAGACGGTGCAGGCGGCGAGCTGACCAGGAGATACACTCTGCTTGCAAACGAAGTTCCCGAGGAAGTCTTTGCGTAAAGGAGCATAATATGAAAAAACGGATATCATTCATAACGGCTGCTCTTATCACTGCAGCGCTCTCATGCAGCGTATGTGCAGAGGCGGACCTGAAGCTTGATGCAGAGGCTGCGCCCGCAGAAGTGATGGTGGGCGACAAGGTGGTCGTCGGTATCACTGCGGAGAATACGGGAGACACGGACCTTTCGGGATTCAAGATCTATTTCGAGGATCAGCCGGTATTCGAGCAGGATGTGCTTGCTCCCGGAGAGACTGCCGAAAAGCAGATAGGCCTGATGGCGTGGGATGAGGATATAGATGCGGGCGGCATCATAAACATAACGGCTGAAGCAGACGAGCTGAGTGAACCCGTGAAGACGGTATGCACCGTAAAGGTCATACCCAATGACGGCAGCATACCCAGACCCGAGGAGGCTGCGGGCAATCCGAATACCGGAAACAGGACGGGTATCATACCCCTTGTTGCGGCTGTTCTGGCGCTTGAGGTCCTCGTGGGCAGAAAAAGATTTGGTTCTTGTGCAAAATGACTTATATAATGTATCTGTGCGGAGCAAATTTCTACGCTTTATGGCTTGAAAATATGCTCCGCATATGTTATAATAGCATTTGCGTGACAATATAAGAAGTCATGCAGATATGCGATGAAGCGGAAGGTTGCTTACGGTGCGTAAGGGAATTTCCGCAGAGTATGTCCGATTTTAAACCGGGCGAAAGGCAATATAGCACAGTCAGTGCTTAAACCACCGTACCAAGTGCGGAAGGTAAGTCTGTGCCTGCTCGAAACATCGTTTTGGGCGGTTTTTTATCTGTAAGGGCTGCGACACACACGGATGCGTTGAGACCTTCGGACAGGATATATTGCACTTCCTCGAAAAATGGAGGAAATCAAAATGGCAGAAACCGGCAAGATCAGAATCAGGATCAAGGGTTACGACCATGCAGTCGTAGACGCTGCTGCGGCAAAGATCGTAGACGCTGCTAAGAGAAGCGGCGCAAAGGTATCCGGTCCTATACCCCTTCCTACAGACAAGGAGATAGTTACTATACTCCGCGCTGTACACAAGTATAAGGACAGCCGTGAGCAGTTCGAGCTCAGAACTCACAAGAGACTCATCGACGTTCTGAGACCTACAGCCAAGACAACCGAGGCTCTTCAGGGCCTTGAGCTTCCCGCAGGCGTTGACATCGTAATGGAGATCAAGTAAGAGATATCTTACCATTTCCCAAAGATGACATACTGTGGGTCAATGTCAGCATTGCTGACCAATAACCATAGGGAGGAAAAACCATGACAAAGGCAATCATCGGCAAGAAGATCGGTATGACACAGATCTTCGATGAAACGGGCAAGGTCATCCCCGTTACTGTCGTAGAAGCAGGTCCCTGCGTTGTCGTTCAGAAGAAGACTGTTGAGAACGACGGCTACAGCGCAGTACAGTGCGGCTTCGGCGATATCAGGGAGAAGCTCGTGAACAAGCCTCAGAAGGGCCATTTCGCTAAGGCAGATGTGGCTCTCAAGAGAACCCTCAAGGAGTTCAGGCTTGACAATGCAGAGTCCTACAATGTAGGCGACGTTCTGAAGGCTGATACTTTTGAAGTAGGCGACATCGTTGATGTAAGCGGTACTTCCAAGGGTAAGGGCTATCAGGGCACAATCAAGAGAAACAACAACCACAGACTCAAGGAAACTCATGGTACTGGTCCTGTTGCAAGAACAGCAGGTTCCATGGGTGCGTGCTCCTCGCCTTCGAGAATATTCAAGGGCAAGGCTCTCCCCGGTCATATGGGTGCTGAAAAGGTAACTGTTCAGAACCTTGAGATCGTTAAGGTTGACGCAGAACACAATCTTATCGCAGTAAAGGGTGCGATCCCCGGTCCCAAGAACGGCATCGTAACTATCGTTGACTGCGTTAAGAAGGCTTAATGGAAGGAGGAAGCGATAATGCCAAGTATCAAGGTACTCAACATGGCTGGCAGCGAAGTCTCCGACATCGAGCTTTCCGATGCAGTGTTCGGCATTGAGCCTAACACAGCGGCTATGCATACAATGGTAGTAAACTACCTTGCAAACCAGAGACAGGGCACACAGTCCACTCTTACCCGTACAGAAGTAAGAGGCGGCGGCAGAAAGCCCTGGAGACAGAAGGGTACAGGTCACGCAAGACAGGGTTCCATCCGCGCTCCCCAGTGGACACACGGTGGTATTGCTCTCGGCCCCAAGCCCAGAACCTATCGTTTCACAGTAAACAAGAAGCTCAAGAGACTCGCTCTCAAGTCAGCTCTCTCCACTAAGGTGATCGACAATAACCTCATCGTTATTGATTCCATAGCTCTCGACGATTACAAGACCAAGGACATCGTTAAGATGCTCGCTGCAGTAGGTGCAGACAAGAAGGCTCTTATCGTTATGCCTGAGGTTGATGACAAGGTCATCAAGAGCGCTAGCAACATCCCCGGCGTGAAGACAGCTCTTGTAAATACGATCAACGTATACGATATCCTCAACTATGACAAGTTCATCGTTGCAAAGGATGCCGTTGCAAAGATCGAGGAGGTGTACGCATAATGACAGCTCATGACATCGTTATAAAGCCTATCATCACCGAAAAGAGCATGGATGGCTTACAGGAGAACAAGTACACTTTCAAGGTTGCTAAGTCCGCAAACAAGATCGAGATCGCCAAGGCTGTTGAAGAGCTCTTCGGCGTTCAGGTTGAAAGCGTTAACACCATGAATGTAAGAGGCCGTTCCAAGAGAGTGGGTATGTACACAGGCAAGACCCCTGACTGGAAAAAGGCTATAGTTACCCTCAAGGACGGCTCAAAGACCATCGAGTTCTTTGACGGCCTCATCTGATGAGAGGAAGGGATGAAGGGCGTCATTAAGACGCGCATCATCCGGATGTATGGGTCACAAGGCCCGCAAAACAAGCTAAGGAGTTGAATAAAAATGGCTATAAAGTCATATAAGCCTACTTCTCCGTCCAGACGTCAGATGACAGTTACGGATTACAGCGAGCTTTCCAAGGTTGCTCCCGAAAAGAGCCTCCTCGCTCCTCTTTCCAAGAAGGCCGGCAGAACTAACAACGGTCATATAACTGTTCGTCACAGAGGCGGCGGAAACAGAAGGAAGTACAGGATCATCGACTTCAAGAGAGACAAGCAGGGTATCAACGCTGTTGTTAAGACTCTTGAGTACGATCCCAACAGAAGCGCATTCATCGCACTCGTAGAATACGAGGACGGCGAGAAGAGATACATCATCGCTCCCTACGGCCTCAAGGTAGGCGACGTAGTAAGAGCAGGTTCCGATGCAGATATCAAGCCCGGCAACGCACTTGCACTTGCTGATATCCCCGTTGGTACATTCATCCACAACATCGAGCTCTATCACGGCAAGGGCGCTCAGCTCGTAAGAGCAGCCGGCAATATGGCTCAGCTCATGGGTAAGGAGAACGGCTACGCTCTCATAAGACTTCCCTCGGGCGAGATGAGAAGGATACCCCTTGACTGCATGGCATCCATCGGTCAGGTCGGCAACATCGACCATGAGAACGTTAACCTCGGTAAGGCTGGACGCACCCGTCATAAGGGTATCAGACCTACCGTAAGAGGTTCTGTCATGAACCCCAACGACCATCCTCATGGTGGTGGTGAAGGTAAGTCACCTGTCGGCCG
>CACZPE010000238.1 GCA_902782875.1 uncultured Ruminococcus sp.
GGCGTATACGCTTATGTCAAGATATCTCGGCATATCCCCGTCGGGCTCTATCTCATAGTACTGGTCTGTATCATAGGGGCTGTCTGCATATCTCTGTATCACATCAGGCTCGCCGAAACGCTCCTTGAATTCGGAGTATTTCTCACATTCCTTCATAGCCTTTATCAGATCATCATATGATATCATGTTGTGCCTGTCTCTTATATACGGATAGCCGTTTATTATAGCCACATCAATATCCTCATCCGACTTTGTCGCACAGTACAGCTGTTTGTTTTCATAGAAATTCCAGGAGCTGCCCCTGCTGAGCGCCGCCATCTCTTCTGACTCAATGACAAACTGTGTCACACCGACGTTGTCGGGATAGTTCCTGTCCTGATATACAGCAGATATGTAAATATAATACATCTTGCCGTCAAGCTCTGCCGAGCCGCTGCCGTTGAACTGTTCCTGTCCCCCTCCGCCCGAGCTTGAAGAGTAGCGGTATTCAATATTGTCAGCCATTGCAAGCCCCTTGGGATATTCAGCAAGGAACTGCTCTATCTGACTGTCCAGTCTGCTCTGCATGCTCACGGGGAAGCATTTCTTCAGTCCCTCTGCATCGCCGTTCTCCGCCATTTCAAGCATCGGTCTGAAGCAATCATCCAGAGCAACGTTTTCCGACAGGACAAGCTCGTTTTTCCATTTGTCCCTGAAATTCTTATAGCCCAGGCGCTTTATGGCAAGATCTGCCCTGTTGAAAGCTATGACACCGCCCACACCCACAGGCAGTATCATCAGCAGTACACAGAGTATCGTCATGAAGATCTGCCCTGCATCAGTGCCCAGCCCCTGAGCCTTGCGCTTCTTTGCGCGCCTTGCCGTAGCTGCTATCATGAATATTCCGCCTGCGAGCATACCCACAAGCGTTAGTACAGCAACAATTATTATCACCAGTAATACCAGTGCGAATGCTACCTGCATATACCCCTCCGACCGTTACGGTCCACCCCAGTTTTTCTTGATTATATCATACTGCGGTATAAAGTTCAAGGGATACAGAAAGCAGCTGCGCACAAAAATTGGTTACAAAACACAGTGCAGGTACTGCCTGTTAGCATAACGATATGAAGTTCAGGGTATACATAAAAGGAGGTGCATACAAACCGGTTACAAAAACGGCTGCATACATCGCCTGCTTTTCTGTTTTGTAGTAATATGTCAATGCTTTTTGGGGTCTGTATGCCTTTATTTCTGCAATATTGCTCTTGTAATACCCTATGTCTTATGCTATAATCAATAAAGAAAAATATGAAAAGAGGTCTGACATGAACAACAGAAAGATAAGTCTGATCGCAGCTGTGATCTTCGCAGCAGCAGCAACAGCCTGCTCGAATACGCCTGTTTCCGAGACACCCGCACCTTCTGTCACATCGGCGACCGCAGCAGAAACATCAGCGGAGACATCCGCCGCAGAGACAACAGCAGAAACCGCTGCAGAAACTTCCGAGTCCGTGACCGAAGCCGAGACGACTGCGGCAGAAGCAGAAAAGCAGGGGAAGCCGGTATACTCCCTTAAGCCCTCCGATGAGAAAAAGCTGACCGCCGATGACGGACAGACTCTGCTTTTTAATGCAAAGCTCCAGAAGATAACGATTGACAATGAGAGCGAATATCCGCAGCTGGCACAGGCAGTGTCGGGATATAATACCATAAGATCGGATGCTTATGAATATTCCTGCAATGATCTCTCAGAGTCGGTAAATTCTCATTACGACAGCTCACCTGAATCCTTCACAGGCGATTATTCGATGCACTATTACTGCAACGTTGAGAATATGGTATCACGCTGTGACGACAAGGTCTTCAGCTTCATAAACAATGAAGAGGGGTTCGGCGGCGGTGTTCACGGCTGGTACGTAAGCAGCGGCGTGAACTACGACTCACAGACAGGCGCAGAGCTGACAGTCTCGGATATATGCACCGATATACCAAAGCTTGTGGATATACTCGCAGAAAAGCTGGAAAGCGAATACAGCGATGCTGTGGAGCCGTCATTCACCGACTCCGAGAATTACAGGGCAGTGCTTACCAACACCTACGGCGAGGATCTTCAGGGCTATGACACCACATGGGATGACGGTACGGTATTCCATATGCAGGCGATGAACTTCGTATTCGTTCCCGACGGAGTAATGTTCTTCTCCAATTCCTATGACCTGACCTCATACGCAGGCGGCACTCAGCAGCTTACCGTGCTGTTTTCGGAAGCAGAGGAGATCTTCAACGAAAAGTATGTATCCTACGGTGAGGACTTTGATATAAAGGATCATTTATATAACACGATGTACTTTGATTTTGACGGTGACGGCAAGGGCGAGCGTCTCACAGCTGCCTGTGTGTATGACGACGACTGGAATATCACAGGCTATAAGCTCACCATAGGCGACAAGGAATATCCCATAGAGAAGAAATCCGACAGCAACTTCTCCGACCTGATGAGCGA
>CACZPE010000239.1 GCA_902782875.1 uncultured Ruminococcus sp.
CCGAGACATCTATCTCAAAATAGATATTGCCTCCGTCGGTAAGACAGGCTGTGCCCTTCTTCTCGCCGTCTGCGTATACGGTCACGCCGTCGGGTATGTACTCAAGCCCCTCGTCGCTATATACCACTCCGCCGTTCCATCTGTATGATCTGTCGTCCATGACGGCGGTCACTTCTTTGCCCTCGTAGTAAGAAAGGCTCCTCAGGCGGTGGGTATTCACACTGCATACCACATACCCGAAGCCTGCGGTGACAAAATACAGCACAACAAGTCCCCAGCCTATGAGGGGTGTATATTTCTTCCTTATCCTCATAACGAGTATAACAACAAAAGCGATACCCATTGCCGCGAACACAAAACAGCCGATATACTTTGATGTATACCCCAGTGTCTTTACCGTACCGCTGATACTCAGTGCCGTACCGTATAGCAGCGCCAGTATCTCAAGCACCGTAAATAGAGATATGCGTTTTTTATCCATTATACATTTCCCTTATTACCTGATACAGCTTATGATTTGCGATACAGTCCGCAAGCGCCCTGTGTGCGTTGTCATGGTCTATGCCGTAGTGCGCGGTAAGTGTGGTGAGCTTGTTGTCGGGAGCGCCTGTATTGCAGTGACGCGCATATTTGAGGGTATCGAGCATATCATTGTCAAAACGCCTCAGGCCCAGCTTCTCGCAGTTGTCATATATAACAGTACTGTCAAACGAAGCAATATTATGCCCGAGTATAACATCATCCCCCACAAAGTCTATGAAGGACGGCAGCATATCGCCTATAGCAGGGGCATCCTCCAGCATCTCGTCCGTTATGCCCGTAAGACGCACTATAAACGGCGGCAGCGGCTTTAAAGGCTTTATCAGTTCGCTGTATGACGCTGTTATCTCATCATTCCTGACCTTTACCGCCGCAAGCTCTATTATCTCACAGTCGGCAAAGCCGCCTGTGGTCTCAATATCTATCACGGTATAATCATGCAGCTTGTCTGTGATGCTCCTGCCCTTATATCTCTTTGCAGGTATCACGGGATCATCGAGCCAGCAGTCTGTACTCATCGCTTTCCTCCGGATCATCTGTATTCAGGACGGTAGATCTTGTTGTCAAGGCCGAAGGGACGCTTTTCCGTCATCTGACCGGGCTCCATATTCGCACAGAATTCCTCGCACATATAGAGCTTCGCATCGATATTATCGATATAATGAAGCACAAACGCTTCAGATACCGCAGGGCAGGCTACGGCTCCCCATTCCTGGGTGCCGTGATGGGAGAGTATCAGATGTATGAGCAGCTGTACCTTCTCCATATTGTAGTTGTGATCCTTGGTATACCCCTTGATAAGAGATGCGCCGAGATACAGATGCCCGAAGAGCACGCCGCTTCTGGTGAACTCCGCATCGCCTGTGGGCTCGGTTTTATACTCCCATATCTTTCCTATATCATGGAGTACCGTTCCGCACAGCAGCAGCTCCCTGTCAAGGTCGTATATCCCGCTCAGGGCATCAGCTGCCTTTACCATCCTGTAGGAATGATAGAGCAGTCCGCCCCTGATATCATGGTGCATGGAAACCGCCGCCGCAGATGTCATAAAGCCCTGCTTATGGTCGGCAAGTATCCTGAGCGTCAGGTCGGAAAGGGGCTCGTATTTGCCGCCCATGTCGTCAGCGGCGCTTTTCACTATATCGCATATCTCATCATACATAAGGTCGAGATCGACAGGGGGCACCTTGACGAAATCATTCACCGATACAGACGGATCCCTGTTGGGGGTGATCTCGTTTATCTTCATGCTCTTGGCGCCCTGATACTCACTGACCGCTATCTTTACATATGCGACCTCGTTCTTTCTCACGCCCATAGCTTCAAGCTGCTCTGCGGAGGTATCGAACATCATGGCGGTCTCATCGGAATAGCCGTCCTTGAATGTCACACGCAGATAGGGCTTGCCGTTCTTTGACATTCCCTCGTTGACCGCAGATACCAGCAGCGGGCGCTCTATGCTTTTTCCTATCTCAACCTCGGAGAGTCTCATATATTCATCTATCATTATAACACCTCGCACATATCAGAACCTGAATTCCGTTATGATATCATTTATCTGACGGGCAGTCTGCTTGTTTGTATCAATATATTCATTCAGCTGCTTCACGAGCTTATAGGTCTCCTGTGTCTTGTTGCGTATATTACCGACGCCTGTCTCGTTGGCGCTGACTATGGCATCAAGCTGTTCGGTCTCGGACTGTATCTTTTCAAGTATATCCGAAAGCCTGTCCATATCGTCGTTTATCTTCTCCATAGACTTCTTCAGCTTGTCGGATATCTCGTACATATCGGTGAATATACCCGATATGTCGTTTTTGATAAAACGCATGATATCGCTGAAGCAGTCCCTGATATTGTTGATATTGTCGTTCATATGTATGCATACCGTCGATATCTCATCGGCAGCCTGAGACGAGTTCGCCGCAAGAGCCTTTATCTCTGAAGCAACGACAGAGAAGCCCATACCTGCATCTCCCGCCTTTGATGCTTCTATGGATGCATTTATTGCAAGCAGATTGGTATCGCCCGCAATTTCCTGTATCCTCTGCACGTTCTCTGAGATACTGCTGAGTGAATCAAGATAAGCGACGGATTTTCCTATGCTCTGCTCGGTCTTTTTAGCCTGCCGTTCAACAGCCTTGTACATTCTGTCCGCATTCTGCATCATCTCTGCCGCATGCAGTATCCTGCCGCTGTTTTCGTTCTTGCTTTCGGTGACTATGCCCGTTATGTTCCTGATATCATCGTTGACGCTGTGTATCGCGTTGGCGGCTTCTCCCGCACCGACAGACAGCCTCCTGGTGGTATCCGCATTCTCGTTTGCACTTTTGGAAAGCGTCTCGGCTGTTGCTGTCATCATGCCCGTACCGTCCGAAAGTGATTTGGAACAGTCAGACAGGGTGGACATTATGTCAAGCCATGATGATGTGAGGGAATTCACCGAATCAGCGATCCTGCCGACCTCATTCTTTCTGCCTGTATACCGCTGTATCTTCTCATCCTTTTTAAGAGTGAGGGACCCGAGGGAATTCACCGCGGAGGTAACCTTGTTGAGAGGTGCTGTGAGTACGCCCGCAGTAAATATGGTACCTATTATCATAATGATCTCTGCCGCAGAGAAGAATGTCACAAACGTCCTTCTTATATCAGTGACGTCGCTGAGAAGCTTTGAGGTCTCATATCTCATCGTGAGCACAAGGTTCATATTGGGTATATACCTGTAAGCTATGGTATAGTCCCCGTCGGTATATGTCCCCGAGGATTCTCCGCCCGAAGCAAGCCCGATTATAGCAAGCATCGCCTCATCCTCAACAGGGGTGAGTATAAGGCTGTTGTCACTGTGATAGGAATATATGCCGTTGACCGCATCGAGCATAGCATATTCCTCGCCGTCGAATTCCTTCACATCCATCTCGGCAAAAAGCTCATTCATACCCGAAAGGAAAGGTCCGCCTCCCACAAGGCCGATAGGCTCTCCATCATCGTTATATATCGCCATACGCAGATTGAATATCTGCTGACCGGAGGCGGGAGATACGAAGGCTCCGCCGTTGTAGAAGCCGTCAGGCTGGGATGTCATAGTCTTTCTGTAGGGCTCCAGGGCATCCCCCGTTCTTGTGACCATACCCACAACAGCAGGGGTGGAGTGAGCCAGCACTTTAGTATCCCAGTTGCTGATATATACGCCCTCCCACTGATAGAGAGCAGAAAAGTATCTCTCGGTATAGCTCTGTGCCTCGGATACAAGCTCAGGATCCTCGGGCGACATAAGCAGCTTCTTCACCTCATCGGCGGCTGCATATTCCTTCATCAGCGTTTCAGAGCTTTTTACGAAATCATCTATGATATTAGCCTGTCCCTCAAGCACCATCATCATATTGTTTACAGACTGCTTTTCAACGACCGCCGATATCCTGCTGTCGATTATAACATAGAATACTGCCAGACATATAAGCGATAAAGCGCCTACACATATCGACACAGCTGTTGACATTTTCAGGTTCTTAAACATGAGCCGGATCCTCCCGCTTCATTACTGTTATGTCATGAACCATCAAGCACACATTTTCCTGATACAGATTATTATATAACATATTAACAAAAAATGCAAGAGTGATTATTGAACTATCCGAATTTTCCCTGATACTATTGTCTTATACACAAAAAGTCCGTAAAGCTTATGCCTTACGGACTTTTTACATCATTACATCATTTTTTCGGCTATGAGCACATCCATACAGTGCTGGTGGGGCACTCCGCTGCTGTTGCAGTCAAATATGAATTCATCGCTCCTGTGGAAATTCCAGTCGCTGTAGTAAGTATACAGCTCTCCCGAAAGCCATCCCTTGTGATAGGATTCACTGAGCTCCCTGTCAGGCGACTGCTTTATGAACGGTTTCTCAACAAACACATTCACCGCATTGAGTCCGCCGACCGCCGTATGCTCCTTCAGGCTGCCGATGAATTCCTTTCTTATACCCTCTGGCAGGTAGCAGAACACTCCGCTCGAATAGATTATGTCAAATTCCTCCGTCGGGCGGTACTCCTTTATGTCCGCACGGAAAAGATCAAGATGCACTCCGCTCTTGTCAGCAAGAGCCCCCGCCTTGTCAAGACCGCTCTGGGTTATATCGAATGCGGTGACAATATATCCGTTCTTTGCAAGAAACACCGCATCCTTGCCCTCGCCGCATCCCACATCAAGCACTCTGTACGGCTTTACGGGCGGCCTCAGGCGCATAATGTCAAAGCACATATCATTCGGCTTCAGACCCCAGTAGTATTCCTCCGATTTATAACGTTCCTCGTAAACGGTCGCCGCTCTCACAGGGTAGCCGAGCAGTCCGTCTATAGTGGTATCAAGGACTGCCGCAAGCTTCGGGAGAAGCTCTATATCCGGATATGATGTACCGCTCTCCCATTTGCTTACCGCCTGGAAGGATATGCTCAGACTGTCTGCGATGTTCTGCTGGGTAAGACCGAGAGCCTTTCGCTTTTCAGCGATGATAGTGCCTATTTTTTTGTTGTCCATATCAAGCACCCCTTTCTGTCCTTACTATAGCAGATATACATCAGGTATTCAATAACCTTGCTTTTGAACATTGCGGGCATATTCAACCGATGGTTGAATATGCCCCATACGGATACAGCTGTCAGTCCGTAAACTTATACTTTCTGAGCCTGCGGCCGAAGGCCAGACACATCACAGTACCCGCAACCCCAAGTATAAACAGCATCAGCGCTGCCCCTGAGCTTTTCGAGCTGCCGAAGAACGGAGTGAGAACACTGGCGCTGTTCATCAGCGGGGCACAAATTTCATCGACCATGAAACCGCCTGCAATCAGGCCGAGGGGTATCGTGAAAAACTGCAGTGTATTCCTGCAGGCATATACTCTCCCCTGCAGTCTTGCAGGGACAGCCGTTCTCATGATGACATTCTGATTTGCCGCCATCACCGGTACAAATATCCATCCCAGTATCTGCCCGATACACCATATAACGGGATTATCCGAGAAGGCAAGAAGATAATTCTCCGTCCCGAGAGAGAAAAGCATCGTCAGGTATATCACCCTGACTCTGTCTTTAGGCTTTGGCATGACCGCAGCGATCATACTGCCCGCCGCCATAGCCAGTCCCGAACAGGATGTGACTATGCCGAGCATCACATTGCCGCCCCGTGGGTGCGGTAAGATATACGCAGGAAGAACGGCATCAAAGGCGGATGCCACAAAGTTCACTCCCGACATGAAGAGTATCACATCCAGTATCAGCCTGTTTTCCTTCAGGAAAAGGAGGCCTTCCTTTGCAAGTGTGATGACATTCCCGTTTTCTTTTCTTCCCGGCACCTCGGGTATCCTAACAAAGAACATAAGGGCAGTAAATGCGACCGCAAATGTGACAAGATCGACCGTGACCGCAGCATCGAGCCCTGCAATGCCGTATACAGCAGCGGCGATCATGGGATTGCCTATCGTGATAAGCGATCTTGACAATGACTGCAGCCCGCTTGTCTTCTGATAGAACTTTCCCGGAATGATCATGGTGTACGCCACTTCCGAAGCAGGCTGCTGCACTGTATTCATAAGTCCCGTGACAGCATTTATCAGATACAGATGCCATACGCAAAGCATATCCGCCTTGTACAGCACAAATACCACGGTCGTCATCAGCGCCGCAGCAAGATCACACAACAGCATGGTCCTTTTCTTGTCAAATCTGTCTGTGACCGCGCCTGCAAATATACTCATCACAACGTACGGCGCGTATGTGCATATCCTCAGCATAGCCGTACTGAGTGCCGATCCCGTTTTCTCATAAAGCCACAGTGTCAGTGCAAAGGACGTTACGGCACTTCCGAGCTGTGACAGACTCTGGGTGATCCAGAGTATATAAAAATCCTTTAATTCGTTTTTCTTGTTCATTGCTTTGCTCCTTTATCGATATTGCGTATTCAGAGCAAAGCCCGAGGAATCATATTCCTCCATGCAGCTTCCTCAGGCTCTGCATGGAGCATTTACAGTACAGCGTCTCATAATCCACCCCGTATCAGTCAGTTTTCAATATATACGGCATTGCCGTTTTTTATCATTACGTTCTCATCCCCGCAGAAGCTGTAGGTAAAGGAGCGGCCTCTCTTCCCCGTGCGTCTGATTATACCGCCTCTGTGAAGCACGGACAGCGCCGCTGAGGCATATTTTCTCGGGATATGTATAAGCTCGGACAGGTCCGTTGTGGTATACCCGTCCTCCTTAAGACATGGTATCAGCTTTTCCCAGTCCTGCGGCGTTTCTATCGATATCTCGTCTATCAGCTTTGTGGGGAAGCGGTCCGTGACAGACAGTCTGTTGTGTCTGTTCGCGGCTTTTCCCAGTGCTGAGGGAGGTATGCGGTATTCATCACAGTCAAGTATCATAATGATAAAAGAGAGATTTCTGTCCTTCAGAAAGCCTGCTATCGGGAACAGTTCCCTGAATATGCCGAAGGCCGTACCCTTGAGGGGAGATATGCGCTTTCTCAGTACCTCTCCGTCCTCGCTCAGCGATATTATCCGCTTGTTGAGAAACACGGGATATACCACCGTGACGTGTACGAGCGGAAGGAAAGCAGCAAGCTTCTCGCGCAGGGCAGAGAAATGCGATGTCTGTATCTCCACTATGCCGCCCTCTCCGACTATATCGGCGATATGCTTTCCTACCGAAAGCTCCTGACTGTCCTGATCCTTTTCAAAATAGTTTTTCAGCACAGCGTGAACAGAGCCCTCTCCCTTAGTACCTATGCCCTTTATGAGCCTGCCGCCGCTGCTTACCTTTCTGCAGGCTTCTTCAAACCTGATAAGATCCATTATTCACCGTCTCTTGCATCGTTAAGTGCTTTGTTTATCGAAGGATAGCGCCATTCATACGTTCTTCTGTCGAATATGCCGAAGGCCTCTCCGTTGACAAACGCATTGTTGTCCCACCATATACATGGAACTCCGATCTCGGTAGCCTTCTTTACATAGTAACCTGCGCAGGCCGCCCTGTCCTCGGTGTTATGGCGGTTTCTCATACCGAACTCGCCTATTATCACAGCTCTGCCCTTGCTTATGAAAAGCTCGTTGAGCACTTCCATAAGATGGTCTATATCACGGGTATCAGCAGGATTGTCCGCGCTCCAGGTATCCTTTGCCTGATCGGGCTCGGCAAGCGAGAACTGATAGGGCAGATACGCATGTACAGAGATAATAACCTTGTCGTCATCGGGGGCCTCTATCTCTGACAGCACGTTGTCAGACGATGATGCCGCATATCCGGGTATCATCAGGTGGCGCTTTTCATTGTTGCCGCCCTTTGACCTGACAGTCTCGATGAAGGATGCATTCCAGTGGTTTATGATCTCTCTTGCTTCCTTGTTTCCGCCTGTCCATTCCATAGGGGTGCCCTTGAGTCTGGGCTCGTTCATTCCCTCAAAGATAAGGTGTTCGTTATAGTCGGCAAAATAATCGGCTATCTGCCCCCACAATGCACGTACCTTTTCGTCTGCGGCCGCTTCATTCTCAGGTGTGGGCATATTCCAGTCCTCATGGTGCATATTTATGATGACAAACATCTCATCCTCAAGGGCATAGTCGGCGATCTCCCTGACTCTTGCCAGCCATGCGTCGTCTATCTTGTAGTCCGGGCCCTCACCGAATTTGCCTTCCCAGGTAACGGGTACTCTGACTACATTGAAGCCCTGGGACTTCACCTGATCCATCATAGCCTTTGTAGTAACAGGCTGTCCCCATGCAGTCTCCCACTTTTCGGGAGTCTCATCGCCCTTGGGGTTTGTGATCAGCGAATCGAGAGTATTGCCGAGATTCCAGCCAAGATGCATCTCCTTGACAAGCTGTATCGATGGTATATCACGTATCGGTGAGGCCGCATAGGCGGGTATGGCCTCTGCCGCAGAAGTCTCTGTCTCTGCTGCGATAGTCTGTTCTGCGACTGTCGTCTCGGGATTTTCGTAATTCGGCGTGCTTCTGCACGAAGTGATCATTACCGAAAGCAGCACTACTGCTGCTGATAATGCTGTTATCCTGTTCTTCTTCATCCTTCTTCTCCTTTGGTATTACTGTATTTCCTCAACGAACTGTTCTATGATACTGTTTACCTTGTCGGGGCAGTCTGTATTTGAGTTATGCCCCGCATTATCAAGCCAGATGAGTCTCAGTCCTTCTCTTTCGCTCCATTGCCTGTTGTAGCGCATGACATATCCTGCTTTGTCCTTTGTACCGCATATCAGCAGTGCAGGGCAGTCAATATCCCCGTAGATATCCTTTTCCATAGCGCAGGACACCATACA
>CACZPE010000240.1 GCA_902782875.1 uncultured Ruminococcus sp.
GACAGAGGGCGAAAGACAGTGCTTGTCGATTACGGCTTCAGACTGCCGAGCGCATTCGACAACAGACCGCTGTTCTTTGACGAATTCGAGAAGAAGATAAACCAGGCCATATTTGTATCGGCAACTCCGGGACCTATAGAAAAGGAGAAGTCAGAGCAGACAGTCGAGCAGGTCATACGTCCTACGGGTCTTGTGGACCCCGAAATAATCGTGAAGCCCGTCGCAGGGCAGATAGAGGACCTGGTGAGCCAGATAAACATGCGTGCGGAAAAAGGCGAGCGCGTGCTTGTCACCACACTTACAAAGAAAATGGCAGAGGACCTGACCGCATATCTTGACAATGTGGGTATACGCGTAAGGTATATGCATCACGATATAGACACCATTGAAAGAATGGAGATAATCCGCGATCTGCGCATGGGCGAATTTGATGCGCTTGTGGGAATAAACCTGCTGCGTGAGGGACTTGATATACCCGAGGTATCCCTCGTTGCGATACTAGATGCGGACAAGGAGGGCTTCCTGCGCTCGGAATCCTCGCTGATACAGACCATAGGCCGTGCGGCAAGAAACTCGGACGGCATGGTAATAATGTACGCCGACACCGTGACAGGCTCTATGGAAAGGGCTATCACCGAAACAAACCGCCGCCGCGAAAAGCAGCTTGCCTACAACAAGGAGCACGGCATAGTGCCCAGGACCATAATAAAGGATATCCGTGATGTTCTTGAGATATCCACAAAGGAAGAGGTCAAGCGCAAGTCCGAGAACAAGAAGATGTCCGCAAAGGAAAAGGCGGAGCTGATAAAGACTCTCACCGCCCAGATGAAGGAAGCGGCAAAGCTGCTTGAATTCGAGCACGCCGCATACCTCAGGGACAAAATTAAGGAGCTTGAGGGGACAAAATAACACGGAGGGACGTATGAATATTCTTGTACTGATGGGAAGCCCGAGACTAAACGGCAACACTGCGGAACTATGCAAACCGTTTATCGCTGAGCTTGAGGCAAACGGCGCCCATGTCAGCTATATAACCCTTGCAGATAAGGATATCAGCCCCTGCAGCGCCTGTTATGCCTGTCAGAACGTAAGCGGTTCATACGGCTGCGTACATAAGGATGATATGTACGGTATAGTCGATGAGATATGCCGCGCTGATATCATAGTGTTTGCCACGCCCATATTCTCGTGGTACTGCACGGCTCAGATGAAAAACGTGCTTGACCGCCACTACGGCCTGAACAAATTCTACGGTACCGCAGAGGGCTCGCTGTGGGCAGGAAAGAAGGTCGCCCTGATAACCACCCACGGCTACGACAGGGAATACGCCGCCGCTCCCTTTGAAACAG
Source organism: uncultured Ruminococcus sp. (assembly GCA_902782875.1). The sequence goes on from CACZPE010000240.1 coordinate 1,350, forward strand.
GGATACAGCGGTTATGCGAGCATTCCGGGCTTGAGTATATCGGTATGTACTCGGTAAGGGATGAGGATGACCTTGCTTCGTTCCGCACGGAGCAAGCCGTTTCGGGAGCAAGGGATTTTGCAGTAAAGCTGTTAGGGATATGATCATACCCGTACAGCATAACATAACATACAGCAAAGGAGCGTAAAGCAATGAATGAGAACATCGAACGTATCACAAGAGGGGCAAGGACAGTCGCAGATATCGTCTCGGAACAGACCACAAAGGCTGTCGGCGTATCAAAGGCATATGCAAAGCGAGTGAGACTCGAGCTTTCCATAAAGGAGAGATATGCGGAGCTTGGCAAAATCTGCTACAATATGTACGAAAATGATACCGACGAGACAGGCAGCATCAGGAACAAGATAGCCGAGATCAAGGAACTCAAAACAAAGCTCCGTGACGCAGAGGATATGAGCGGCAGGAAGAGGCTTTGCCCCGTATGCCATGCGGAAAACAACCCCGAGGACAGCTTCTGCGCAAAGTGCGGCAGCAGGCTGGATCAGTAAGAGACACAAAACATACGGGACAGATGCGGTGTGCATCTGTCCCGTTTTTTCGTTATACATACAGGATGTTATTCCGAAGCGATGAGCGAACCCGTGGGCTCGGTGTGCTGCTTTGTGTCCTTGCGGGTGAAGGTTATATCCTTTATGTCAAGGCCGCTCTGGGCAAAATACAGCTTCACGGTGGAGTAGCGCGAGAAGAAGAACAGCTCGCCCGTAAATGTCACGTCCTTGCCGTCAGTACCGTTCCATGTGAACGTCATTATGGGCGAACCCATATTGAATATCGTCATGGGTATCTGCGCAAGGCTGCTGCCCTCGGCACTTGCTGTGACGGATACAGTGAACATACCCGACGGCTGAGCACCGATGACCATATAATGCGATGTGCCTCTGTCAGTGGAGAAATCGGTATTTACCGATACCTGATCCGTGACCTCATAGGTCTCAAGCTCGCCTGTATCGGCGTCCTGCTCCTCGGGGCGGCCGATAAGCTCTATCTTTTCCTCGCCGCCGGTAAGTCTTGCCATAGCCCTCGATGCTCTCAGGAAGCCGCATATGGAAGCGGCGTTTCTCTGCAGCTCACCGACGGTGATATATCCGTTTTCAAGCGATTCGGAAAGGCTGTCCTTGTTCGCGAGCGCATCGGGAGTACACATATACACATCGTTATGTGCCCTGCACATTGATGCCAGATCCCATCCGCCCGTGGCCTCTCCGCCCCTGCGGTTGATATTTGCCCACCAGTCGGTCATTACAAATCCGTCAAATCCCCACTGATCGCGGAGTATCACCGAGCACAGATCAAAGCTGCCTGCGGTGTACAGACCATTTACCTTGCCGTAAGTCGTCATCACAGACTTAGCCCCGTGCTTTACTGCTATCTCGAAGCCCTTGAGATATATCTCTCTCAGTGCTCTTTCGGATACAACGGAATCTATGGTATGTCTGCCGTGTTCCTGATTGTTGCCGCAGAAATGCTTTATCGTGCCCTCTGCGCCGCCCCTGTGAAGTCCGTGGAGTTCAGCTGCCGCCATATATCCTGTAAGATACGGATCCTCGGAGAAGTATTCAAAATTTCTTCCGTTGAGGGGATGACGGTGTATATTCATACCAGGGCCGAGAAGGCAGTCTATATTATTGTATGCAAGCTCTGTACCCACAAAGTTGAAAAGCTCGGTAACAAGTGCCTTGTTGAAGGTCGATGCTATGAGAGTGCCTATCGGCAGGCTGAATGCCTGTGTGCCGCAGTCGAAGCGTATGCCAGACGGGCCGTCAGAGCAGCATCCCGCAGGTATTCCGTATGCTTTGAGGCTCTCTGTAAGGCCGCCGAATGCGGAAGCCGTACCTGCAGTTACCTTGGGGCTGCCCATTCCCTCGCCCCTGGCAAGAGAGCAGAGCTCCTCCTTGGAAAGCTGTGCTATGAATTCATCCATAGTACATCTGTAATATACATCGGAGAGCTTGTGGCCCTTGTCCCCCGTGATCTCCATACTCTCGGGGAGCATATCCCTGCGGTGATCCTCCTCTGTCTCTCTCTGCAGAGGTGTATCCTCGTAAGTGCCGTCGGCCTTCAGCCTCTTGAAAGGTTTCACCGGTGCAAGAGCCTGTGAGAGCTGCTCTATGCATTTTGTCTTTTCTATCTCAAACTCGGCAGCCTTTACCGCAGAGCGCACATCACTGCCTACGTATACCTCATACACACCGCTCTCGAGCACGAATGCATTCGTATATCCGCTTCTGCCCGTATCATCGTAGGATGCGAAGGTATCAAAGGGCACACTGATGCTCAGCACTGCCTTTTCTCCAGGAGCGAGCAGAGGCGTCTTATCAAAACCGCAGAGCACTCTTGATGGCTTTCCGAGCTCGCCCTGGGGAGCAGATACATATACCTGAACTACTTCCTTGCCGCTCCTGCTGCCTGTATTGGTAACAGCTACCGCAATGTCAAAGCCGTCCTCGCCGACACAGAAGCCTGCTCTCTCTCCCGAGAACTTGGTATATGTCAGACCGTAACCGAAGGGATACAGCACCTTATCCTTTGCCATAGTCTCAAAATAACGGTAGCCCACATAGATATCCTCGGCATATATCGCCTGCTTCGGGTCGCCGAAATTCTTGTCGGACGGGCAGTCCTCTATGGAAACGGGTATGGTATCGGGGAGCTTTCCCGACGGGGATACACCGAGCAGCACATCGGCAACACCGAGTCCGCCCGTCATGCCGCCGTGCCATACATAGAGCACCGCATCGGGAGAGTATTTCTTCACAAAGCTCATATCTATGATATTGCCTGTATTGAGCAGTACCACAACTTTTCTGAAGCTGCCTCTTACCACGGAGAGCATATTCTCCTCGGCTTGCGTGAGGAAATACGAACCGGGAGTCTTGCTGTTTTCCTGCTCCTCACCCGCGGTCCTTGCGATTATGCATACCGCAGTATCCGAGGTCTGTGCTATCCTGTCGGCAAGAGCCTTGTCAACGGGCATCTCCTCCTGGGACCAGGGCTCGCCGCCCCAGCCCGAAGCGATCTTGACGGGATTTTCCTCATCCCATTTCTTATATACATCCAGGAGCTCCTTGTTTATATTCGCCCCTGCTTCCATAAGTCCGTCAAGTATGCCTGTCACTACAGGTGCGTTAACAAGACCGCCCGAGCCCGTGCCGCTCTTGTAGTAGTGAAGCTGCATACGCCCGAACAGGGCAAACTCCCTGTTTTTGTCAAGAGGCAGGGCATCATTGTTCTCGAGCATGACTATGCCCTCTGATACAGCCTCTCTTGCCTTCTGCACATATTTTTCCCAGTCAAGTCTCTTCATAATCATTTCTCCTGTATAAGTGTTTTCTTATAAAACAGCCGTGCTGCATACTAAAACGTTTCATAATAATCAGGGGGGCAACTGCAGGATTTGCCGACCGGCTTAGTATAAATCAGCAGCATATGAAAGGTACCGTGCCGCAAACTAAATCGTCACCGTAAATAAATCAGCGAAGTGGCTGTCGGCACTGCCGACCTGCCAAGGTTTGACAACAGCATAAAAAAATGGTATACTCATAAATGTAATCTTCTGTGAGGAGCGGTATTATGCAGCTGCTGTTTAAAAAAACCGAGATGAGTACCAAAATAAAGCTCTCGTGCCTGTGCGGAGCCTTTGTGCTGCTGTGGACACTTTTTACCATAGCCGACCCGATGCTTTCCTATGCGGTATTCGGCGACAGTATTACAGGCAGCAATATACTGCTTATACTCATATCGCTGTGCGTCACCATACCTCTGGTGCTGCTTTTTACCGTGCTGAAAAAACGGGATATACCCCTGACAGCGTGTATACTGTCGGGACTGGTGTATCATCTGAGCTTTATATATGTCTATTCGATATTCAGATATGATATCTTTGACAAGGACAGGCGTCTGTTCATCGCACTGCCCGTCATCGCAGGCATCGTGATGGATATACTTATCTTCATCCGCGGTGAAAAGACCGCGAAGAATGCCGCCGCAGGCGCAGCATTTGCGCTGATACAGGGCGGAGCATACCTGCTGCTGTTTCATCTTGCCCTGTCGGCAATGCTCAGATGAACGGATGGTATGTACTCAGTTTACAATAAAAAATCCCCATTGTCAATATACAATCTTGTATGATTATATTCAAAAACTATAATATATTATAACTCAAACATTTTTTGCAATCCATTGACTTTTATATGACGTTATAGTATAATATACCATACAGTCAATAACTTTTACCAAAACCCGTAAAGGAGGATATAAATTGAAACATCTTTTCACATCAGAATCGGTAACAGAGGGACATCCCGACAAGATCTGCGATCAGATCTCGGATGCAGTCCTCGATGAGATACTCAAGCACGACCCCGACGGCAGAGTTGCGTGTGAGACCACAGCTACCACAGGCCTTGTCTCTATCATGGGAGAGATCACCACATCCTGCTATGTTGATATACCCAAGATAGCGCGTCAGGTGATACAGGAAATCGGCTATGACCGCGCCAAGTACGGTTTTGACTGCAACACCTGTGCGGTCATCACTACGATAGACGAGCAGTCCCCCGATATTGCAATGGGCGTTGACGAGGCTCTTGAGTACCGCAACGGCGTTCATGACGACCTTGAAACAGGCGCAGGCGACCAGGGAATGATGTTCGGCTTTGCGTGCAATGAGACTCCCGAGCTGATGCCCCTGCCCATATCCCTTGCCCACAGGATGTCAAAGAAGCTCACTGAAGTAAGAAAGACAGGCACACTGCCGTATCTCCGTCCCGACGGCAAGACTCAGGTCACCGTTGAATATGAGGACGGCAGGCCCGTAAGAGTAGATACCGTTGTAGTATCCTCTCAGCACGCTCCCGAGATCACGCTCGAAGCACTCAGAGAGGATATCATCAGGGAAGTCATAAAGCCCATAATCCCCGCAGAGCTGTTTGTTGACACAAAGATATTCGTCAACCCCACAGGCAGGTTCGTTATCGGCGGCCCCCAGGGCGACAGCGGGCTCACGGGCAGAAAAATAATAGTCGATACCTACGGCGGATACTCCCGTCACGGCGGCGGAGCATTCTCCGGCAAGGATCCCACGAAGGTCGACAGAAGCGCTGCCTATGCGGCAAGATATGTTGCAAAGAACATAGTAGCCGCCGGTCTTGCAGACAAGTGCGAGGTGCAGCTTGCATACGCCATAGGCGTTGCAAAGCCCGTATCCGTTATGGTAGATACCTTCGGCACGGGCACTGTCGGCGATGACAAGCTCTCAGAGGCGGTAAACAAGGTCTTCGATCTCCGTCCCGCAGCGATAATCCGCGATCTTGAGCTGAAGAAGCCGCAGTACAGACAGCTTGCTGCATACGGTCACATGGGCAGAGAGGATCTCGGCGTCGCATGGGAAAAGACCGACAGGACAGAAGCTCTCAAAGCCGCTCTGAAGTAAGAACAGCTGATAATACGATATGTGATATTCTGTATTGCATATCGTATTTTTATGTTAAAACAGGGTTCAGGGTATAGGGGTTAGTTGCCCGTTTTTAGGCTATACTCGGAACCTGATGCAACAGGTGATATTATGCCTCTTATGCTGCTCGTTGTGGCGATATTCACGCTCACATCGCTCAATGACAAATACGCCGTCAGCAAATGCCGCTACAACGGCTCTGAACTGACTTTCATCATGGCTGCGTTCACGGCGCTGTTCCTGACACCGCTGCTGTTCCTGCCCTTTTCTTTCATCGACAGGACCTTCACGCTCTCGCCGGTATCGGTGATATGCGTGCTGCTGATAGCACTGGCAAAATGGCTGGAATTCGCCATGAGCGCAA
>CACZPE010000241.1 GCA_902782875.1 uncultured Ruminococcus sp.
CAAAGATAAACAATTTCGGCAAGGCTAATATCAAGAACCAGAGCAACAAGAAAAACACCTTCAAGGATGTTGCCGGTGCCGATGAAGAAAAGCAGGAACTGGCCGAGATCGTTGATTTCCTCAAGAATCCTAAGAAGTATAACGATATTGGCGCAAGAGTTCCCAGAGGCGTCCTTCTCATGGGCCCTCCGGGTACAGGTAAAACGCTTCTTGCAAGGGCAGTTGCAGGAGAAGCGGGTGTTCCGTTCTTCTCGATTTCCGGTTCCGATTTCGTAGAAATGTTTGTCGGTGTAGGTGCATCGAGAGTAAGAGACCTTTTTGAGACAGCCAAGAAGAATTCCCCGTCGATCATATTCATAGATGAGATCGATGCTGTCGGCAGACAGAGAGGTGCTGGTCTCGGCGGCGGTCACGACGAAAGAGAACAGACACTTAACCAGCTGCTTGTTGAAATGGACGGCTTTGAAGGCAATGAAGGCGTTATCGTAATAGCAGCTACCAACAGACGTGATATACTGGATCCCGCACTTCTTCGTCCCGGAAGATTTGACCGTGAGATCATGGTAGATTATCCTGATGTAAGAGGCCGTGAGGAGATACTTAAGGTACACGCCAAGAACAAGCCGCTTGCTCCTGATGTTGATCTCAATGTAATAGCAAAGACTACTCAGATGTTTACAGGTGCTGATCTTGAGAATCTGCTCAATGAAGCCGCACTTCTTGCTGCAAGAGAAGACAGGAAGGCTATCACCGAGGCTGATATCGAAGAGGCTACTGTCAAGGTAGTGGCAGGTCCTGAGAAGAAATCTCATCTTGTTACTCCGAGAGATCGCAGGATAACCGCATTCCACGAAGCTGGACATGCTGTTGCAGCTTATCATCTTTCAGAGGTCGATAAGGTCCATATGGTAACGGTTATACCCAGAGGCCATGCGGGTGGTTTTACTATGGTAAGACCCACCACAGACGACAGATTCACTACCAAGACCAAGATGTATCAGGGCCTTGTATGGTCCATGGGCGGACGTGTGGCAGAAGCTATGGTATTCGATGATATAACTACAGGCGCTTCTGGTGATATACAGGATGCTACCAGAAACGCGAAGAATATGATCACCAGATTCGGCTTTTCTGATAAGCTTGGTCCTGTACTATATGCAGGCAATGAAGAGGTATTCCTTGGCAGAGATTACGGTCATACTCAGAGTGTAGCTGATTCCACAGCTGCTGTGATAGATGAAGAAGTCAAGAAGCTCATAGAAATGGCTTATAGTGACTGCGAGAAGATCCTTACCGAGAACAGACATCAGCTCGATGAGCTTGCTGAATATCTTATCGAGTATGAGAAAATTGACGGTGAAGACTTTGTCAAGCTTATGGAAGGAACTCTCAACTGGAGAAAGATCACTCCTGAGCCTTCAGGTATATTAAGTGATGAGAATGATGATTCTCTGACAGCTGAATAATAAAATAACATAGCACTTATGTTTTATGTAAGTGCTATGTTTGTATATTGAAGGGTTTATAATGAAAAAGAAGATAATATACGGACTGAACCTTTTCTGGTCATTTTTTACAGCTCTTTTATTTCCGGTAAGCTTCGCGCTGATATACACGGGGTTAACAGGTCACTCTAAGGGATATGATTATGATCTCGGTCCTGAGAAAGATATTTCCGTAATGATGGGAATAATTGAGCTGGTTATATGGCTTGTGATATCCTTGCCTTCGGCTGTATATGTTTTTTTGAAAACGACAGCTAAAAAACCTTCACTGTATATAGTTATTCTGATTCTGTATATCATACTGGCTGTTATAGGAGTATTTGCCTTTACTGGAAGCTTTTCTGAATACTCCAAAGCTGTATTCAATATATAGATATAAACACGTAAACAATGCCCCGAAGTTCATTTCGGGGCATTGATACATCTCTATTACAGTTTCCTGATCAGCAAAGAGCCGGGATGAATTTAGCGAACAGATAAAGTCCGTTTTCTCCTGCGATTACTTCATGATGTGTTCCTTTTCTCATAATAGAGATAACGCCGCTTTGGTATGCAATAGTCCTGCCTTCATTTATGCAGTAGCCGCTTCCTTCGATAACTTCATGTGTCTCAAGCTGTGTTTCGTGAATATGATCTCCGATCTTCTTATCAGGCGCGATCTTTACAAGGTGATAGCTGAACTGTCCGTCTGTATCTTTAGATGTTACAATATGTTTCAGTTCTACGCCTTCAAAGGTCGGATGACAATGCCACTTAAGAGAATCAAAGCTTGTAGTGTCATCGTATTTTTCGAGTATTCCGCTGTTGAATTTTTCAAAAGTGTTCATGGAAACATCTCCTTTGTTTTGATGTATCCATTATAACAGACAGCAGGGGACTATTCTTGTAAAAAATTGCTGACTGAGTTTATATACTCTTTCGGAGATATACCGACTATCTTTTTAAAACACTTATCAAAGTGGCTCTGATCATAGAATCCCGAGGATAATGCCGCATCTGTTATTGAGCCGCCGTTTATAAGGATCTGCTGGGCTTTTCTGATCCTGTTCTGTATGATGAACTTGTGCGGAGTCAGTCCTGCGTATTTTCTGAATATGCGGATATAATGGTATTTGCTCATATATGACATATCTGCATAATAATCGACATTATATTCGTTTTCGGGAAACGATTCAATGTATAATCTGCTGTTTATAACAGAATACTCACCTTCAAAACTGTCAACAGTATTAAAATATGTGTTCAGAGCAGTCCTGAAGAAAAGATCTTTGACGCTGTGATCTAATATATCAGAGGACAGGGAAATATCATTCAGGGCTTTTGATATCTCAGATTCAAATATGCTTTTGCTTAACTGGAACAGTTCCTTTTTAATACACATAGAAATCATCGTTACAGGCTGATCTGAATGAAGTGAATGATTCTGATAAGGTGTTACTACAAAAATATCATTCTGACTGATCTCAGA
>CACZPE010000242.1 GCA_902782875.1 uncultured Ruminococcus sp.
CAAGAAAAAGCAGGTGACTCAGACCGTGTCGATACCCAAGCAGAAAAAAAGCGGAGAAAAGACATCCAAGAAGAAAAAGGCCAGCAGGGGAAAGGTCTTCTGGCTCGTGCTTATCGCCTCTGCGATTGGTATGATGGTGCTCATGAGCATACTCATAATGTCGCTTGACGATGACAGCAGCAATATCCTGGTCGGTGTTACCACTACCACCAAGGTGCTGTCTGATATGACGGAGGAAAACTCCGACACGATATCCGGAGAGATGACAGACCCCGATGAGACCGATGACGAAAGAGATACATCATCAGGTATGTCCGTACCTCCCACCCTGGCGGTGATAGAGACCACAGGCGGCGAGGAAAGCGGAGAGACAAGCTCCGTATCCCTCAAGAACGGCGGTACTGTATACATAATGAACGACCTTACAGGCAAGTCGTATGATATGATAAAGAATACCGCTGTCAATGACAACCTGACTATCATACCCGATTTTGTGTATACAGATGAGTATGAGAGGGGAATGATATTCGATCAGTCCATAGAAAAGGGTACTGCTTACGAAAAGGGACAGGAATGTATCCTCTCCATAAGCATGGGCCCCGGCAAGGCGATCGTTCCCGAGTATACAGGCCTCAGCCGCAAGGATTACTTCGATCTGCTCAACAGCAGAGGCATAAAGTATGAGGAAAAGTCGTATGATACCGAGGATGTACTCAACGGCTATGTTGCATGGATCGGCATGGAGCCCGGCGAGGAGATAAACATAGAAGAGGGCGAGGTCCTCGAGGTGTTCATCGCCCGCAACAACAGGACCGAGACCACCACAGTCAGCACGACTATCGTGACGATACCCACAGAGCCCGAGCCTACAGCGTGGATAACCACAGAGCCTATCGTATTCACGATGACAGAGCCCGATGAGCCCCCCGATATGGATCCGATACCGGTATTTATCGATACATCAGAGCCCGATGTCACCCTGAGAGGGGACTATTGATAAAGGGAAAGAAAGTATGAAGTAACTGCCCCGTACCACAAAGGTGCGGGGCAGTTCGTATATAAAAATATATCCTTACACAGTCGCCTGTGTAAGGATATTCTGATCAGCTCTTGGTTATTTCTATATTGCCCTTGCAGTACTTGTTGGGCGTGAGCTCCCAGTACTCATGATATGAGTATACCTTAGTGCCCTTGTAGTAGATGTCATAGTATGCATCAAACTTGTTTACATCCGATCTGGATGTGGTGCACTTTATACTGCCCGTGCCGTACTTGTTGACGATCTTGAAGCGGTAAGCCTGGAATGCGTGGCTAACATCCTGCTTGGCCTGCTCGCCGTTTTTCTTGTCCTTGGGACCGCAGTTTACGGTTATGGAGCACTTGGTGGATGAGCCCGAAAGGCCTGCGTCCTTGGGATCGGGAAGCTCGGGGGGCTTTACGGTCTCCTTATTCTCGTCGGACTCGCCCTCGCTGTTGTCCTTGATGGTCTTCTTGGTGACCTGCTCGTAGTTTACGCATTTGCCTGTGCGGTCAAAGCTGTAGCGCTGGCCGTCTATCTTCTTTGTGCCTGTTGCTGCTCTGCCGGTCTCGGTGAAATAGTAGTATTCATCGCCGATCTGCACCCATTCCTTCATAGCGGCATAGTTCGTATCGGGATGGAAATAGTAGTAGTATTCACCCACAAGCTGCAGGCCTGTCATATACTCGCCGTTCTTATAATAGTATGTTCTGCCCTTCTTGTATGTAAGGCCGCTGTAGTCGTTTGTGAGCTCAGACTGGGTCACAACGCCTGTCTTTGCCTTTACCTTCTCGCTGACTCCGCCGAGAACGTATCTCTTGCCCTCCTTTGAGAGAGCTGCAACCTTGAAATAGTAGGTTTCGTCGGTCTGAAGATTCTTTATTACTGCGGAATTGCTTGTTACTGACTTTATCTTTATGAATTTGCCCGATACCTTGTCATACTGGTATATGCGGTATGCGGCTGCTCCGGATACGGGAGTCCATTTGAGAGATACAGAATCGGTGGAGGGGACAGCGACAACATCAGATGGGGGCGCTATCTTGCCGTATACAGACTTTACCGTTACACCGGGCATAGAGGGTTGTGTATCAGTATTCACAGGGTCAACAGCTGCAGGCGCGGCCTGTGTTTCAGTCTCAGCTGCGG
>CACZPE010000243.1 GCA_902782875.1 uncultured Ruminococcus sp.
CACGGGCAGGCTGGCCGGTACGACCGGCAGCGATTTCGCATATTTGTTTTATGGATGCGATACAGTTTGCGGCCCGGTTGTTTTATAAGTTGATATCCGCTTGACATATCTGCCCGGATGTAATACAATTAAATCAGACACCTGATGATATACAACTCCACTCTCCACACTCCAAACTCCACACTTACCAGACCCTAAACCCTATCAAAGGAGGCACTATGCTTAAAGATCTCATTATCAGAGCCGAAAGGCCCGAGGACTACAAACAGACCGAACTTATGGCGATGCGCAGCTTCTGGAACAAGTTCTGGCCGGGAGCGACCGAGCATTTCCTTATCCGCATAGTAAGAGAATCCGCGGATTATATCCCCGGAATAAGCCGTGTGGCCGAGCTTGACGGAAAGATCGTCGGGGCGGTGTATTATACAAAAGCATGGATCGCTGACGGCGACAGCAGATATGAGATAGCGACCTTCGGCCCCCTTGCGGTAGAGCCGACACTTGAGGGGAACGATATCGGCGGCGCACTTATGAGAGAGACGCTGAAGCTTGCGAAACAGGCAGGCATCAAAGCCGTAGCGCTTATGGGAGAACCGTATTATTACCCCAGATTCGGATTTGAAAGGGGTGCGGAGTACGGCATCACCGATATAGAGGGCAATACCTTTGATGCGCTTATGTACATGCCCCTGTGTGAAGAGGCACGCTCTGTAAAGGGAAAGCTGATAGAGAGCGCTGACTTTGAAAAACTGGACGACGAAAAGAAGCTTGAGGAGATCAACAGGGAATTCCCGACCTACAGAAAGGTCAAGGTGCAGGAAGGTTTCATGCAGATTTTCGGGCAGCATATCGGCGTGGTCGAATCCGTTGAGGGCGATACATATATGGTGCGGTACTGGGAGCTGCTGATTCCCGCAAAGCTTTCGGATACCGTGGAAAAGCCTTCGGCAGGCAGCGATGTTATATTCACATGGGACCGCAAAGGCACATCGCTTATAACTAAGGTATTCAGAAACCTTCTGGATGAATGAGTCACAAAACGAGATCACCGCATCTGTGATATGCAGATGCGGTGATCTGTTCAGCGGCCGCGGATAAATCCGATACCGCCTGCGGTACGGTTATTCGGGCATACTTACAGGCGTGTTGACTATACCTGTAAACACAGGCATACCCGTCTCGCTGACTATCTCAAATATAAACGGCTTGTCAAATGTGATGCTTATTTCGTCGGGGCTTATCTCCTCAAAGCCCTCGGTCATTTCTATTACAGTGTATGATGCAGCCTTGCAGCCGTCCTCATCGATCACTACCCTTGATGCCTGTTCAGCCTTGGTTATGGCGATATCACCGTCACAGAGAGGGGAGAAATCAGCCGTATTGGCGTCAAATGCATCGGTGATGCCCATTTTCTTCATGCCGTCGATAAGGTCTGTTTCGGATGACACATCAAATGCAGGCAGGGAGATATGGGTGCATGCCCTGATGCTGTCGTCATAAACGGAACGCTTCATCATATAATCCATAGTTCTGCTGTCATTTATAAGCTCGCTGACAGTTACGCCGTCATCGGGAAGTATAAGGCGCACAGAACCGTTCCCCTCTATATCGAGGCTTACAGCAGCGAAGTTTTCGCCTCTGCAGAAGCTTGTGAGCATATCGCCGTTCAGGAAGTCACACTGTATATCACCGTCGGGAGCATGGAATGTACCCTCTGCGGTACGTTCCTTATCAAAAGCTTCAGCCCATTTGCCGCTGTAATTGACGGTGGAAGCGAGTGTTAGCACCATATCGGGCGACATCCTGTGATCCTGTATGTTGTCTGAAAGAAGACCGTCGGTCTGCTCGTTTATCCAGTTTCTGAACATCTCGTTGTATTCATCGGATTCGGGCGAACCGCTGAATACAGATGCATAGTAGTTGTCGGAAACATTTTTTACGGTATCGGGATTATAGCTCTTGAGACGGTTTGTCCACATGGAGTTTGCAAGTATGCTCTTTGATGCACCGTCATCCATGAAATTTGCGAGCCATACCGATCTTGCGTGAGAGCGCAGAGTATCTATATCCTTCCCTGAAAGTGCATCGAGCAGCTGCTGTCTGGTGTTGCCGTCAGAGACCTCTGCAGTCATGGCAAGCGCCATGTACAGGCTCAGCGGGGAGTATACCCTGTTTTCGTTTCCCGCATCCGCAAGGAATATCGGCGCACTGGCTGAAAAGAATTTGTCAAAGCCTTCATCATATCCCTCGGGCTGGTTCCTTACCGACCTTACCGAGTCATACCACGCATCAAACGGATCGACGGGATCTGACATATACGTGGATTCTTCCGCAAGGGCGGGATAGGGAGCCATTTCGGGATATACAGCCTTTGAAAGTACTGTCGCCTTGCCTGCGGGAACAGATTTTGTTACACCTGATACTCCATAGGTCATAGTGTCGTCCTTGTCTGCAGGTATTTGTTCAGTTTCTGTAGGAACAAATTCGGTTTCTGGTAGCACTTCATTGGGGATATTACCTGCAGACTGAGTCGTCGTGCCGCTGCCCGGTCTGTCTTTTATCACACTGATATCATCCGCATCATTCTTCGGCATCATTATCACGCCGCATATCACCGCAGCGGCACACATACCGCCGAGTATTATCCATCTTGTTATGTTTTTCTTTTTCTGCTGCAGTGAGGGGATGAGTTTTTCATCTGTCTCACCTATCACATCCATAAGTATTTCGTTGTTTTTCATATTATCCCTTCCTTTTCAAAATGCTCCTTCAGTCTCCTGCGTGTGCGTGAAAGCGTCATCTTCACCGCACCCTCGGATATGCCGCAGCGCTTGGCTATATCGCTTACGGGCATCATATACCAGTAGCGGTAAAGGAATATATCTCTGTTCTTTTCGGGCAGACCGTACAGGTATGTGTTGAGCATATCCCTGAGTGCTATCCTGTCCTCTATGGGGCTTTCCTCGCCGATGCACTCACTGAGCTCATCAAGACACAGTGCTGTCTGGCCGCCGCCGCATTTCTGCGACCTGTCCTTTCTGTATCTGTCTATGGCCAGATTTCTTGTTATCCTGCCGAAAAATACTGCCAGCCTGTTCGGGCGTTCGGGCGGCATAGCGTTCCATGCACGCATCCATGTGTCATTGACACATTCCTCCGTATCCTCAGCAGAATGTATGATATTCCTTGCTATTGTGCTGCAGTAAGGACCGTATTTTGTGTCGCTCTCGCTGATGGCGGATTCATCCCTCTTCCAATAGAGCTCTATTATTCCGCTGTCCTCCATATTGCACCTCCGCTTTCTGTTTCATACATAAGGACGGAAAAAACGTGTCAAAGGTAACACCCGATCCGAAAATATGAAAAACATATATATTATACCATAAAGCAGTACCAATCTCAAGACATAGGTGATAAAAAACTGGCGCGTGCAAAGCCTGCTTATACGGGATCATTGACTACGCCTACAAAGAGAGGTGTGTCTGTCTCGCTCATTATCTCAAAGATAAACGGTCTGTCAAATTTTATCTTGCCTATGGATTCATATCCACCGTCGGAATCCGGTATAGCAAATGCGGTAGTATAAGCAGCAGCCCTGCAACCGTTTTCATCTATCAAAGTCCTTGAGTCCTGCGAAGCCTTGCCTATGAAGATATCATCCGCATCAGACAGCGGGCTGAAATCGGAGACACTCGCATCAAAAGCATCTGTTATGCCCATCTCTTTCAGGCCGTCGATAAGGTCTGTATGTGAAGATATATCAAACTTCGGTACGGATATTTCGGCCCAGACAGTCTGTATAGGTTCGCAGTCAGACGGCATAAGCATATATTCAAGCACATCTGCCTGTATCTCTTTGATATGTCCGTGCTCAAATCCGCACTCACACGGCTCCCATACTATGGTGTCGGGATCGGCAGGTTCGCCGGGCTTTCTGCAGGCAGCGATAAGTCCGGCCGGGGATATGCCTTCGGCAGGCAGGATAAGTCTCATTTCGCCGTTGTTTTCAAGCGGCAGTATCACAGATGTGAAATCCTTGCCGTTATAGTATCCGACATTCCTGGAGCCGTTGAGAAATTCGGTCGTTATATCTCCCGCAGGAGAGCGGAAAACATCTTTTTCGGTTAGACCAGTATAAAACCAGTCTGACCATCTTCCGCTGTAGTTTATCGTTGAGGCAAGAACAAGTATCATCTGAGGATCCATACGGATATTCTCAGCATGACCCGACAGCAGACCGTCGGTCTGACTGTTGAGCCAGCTGCTGAACAGTGCGTTGTATTCATCGGATTCGGGATCACCGCTGTATGCTGAGGCATAGTAATTGTCTGCTATTGTGTCCATTATCCAGGGATTACAGGTGATCTTGTCAGAAGCCCAGAGCGAATTTGCAAGAACGGACCTCGATACGCCGTCATCGAAATAGTTGATTTCCCATAATGCCTTTGCGTTTTTTCGCAGGGCTTTGATATCAGGCTGCCCGAGGGCATCGAGTATCTGCTGACGGGTATTTCCGTTTGTGATCTCTGCGGTCATTCCGAGCGCAAGGAAAAGGCTGAGAGGGGAATATACCGTGTTGTCGGAGGTATCTGTTATAAATGTGCGGGTACTGTTACGGAAGAAAGGAGCAAAGCCCTCCCTGCATCCGTCGGGCACGCTGTGCCGCTTTTCTACTGCAGACTGCCACTCTTTATACTGCTGTTTGTATTTATTTATGTTTGCACTAGAGAATTCGGGATACTGCGGGATATCGGGGTATTCCGCAGATGCGAGTACTGTCGGCTGTTTTGCGCCCGCGGCATCGGGAGATGTTGCGGATACCATGTTCTGTGCGCATCCCGGCAGGAAGAGCCCGCCTATGAGAGAAACGGCATAAAGTCCGCCGAGAGCATATTTTGCTGCATGAGATATGTTTGTTCTGTTTTTCATAAAGTCTGCCTTCTTTCCTTTGTTTTTGAAGTCCTTCACAAGTAAAGACGCAAACGACATACAAAAGGTAACAGGAGATAGGAAAAATTTTTCCGCAGATGCAGCTTGTTTATCGCGGCCATAACACATTTTTTCGCAGATAATGCATATCATACAATGGGATCGGGAGTTTTATGTATAATGTGACGAAAATATGAAATATAATTCAAACACATGTTGAAAAACACGTTGAAATTTGATATAATGGTGAATATTAAGTTAATTGTAAGCGCGTGCTTATAAAATTCTGACAACAGGAGGTCCGGATATGAAATACAGCATGGATACCTACAGATTATATGCAAGTGAAAAGATATTCTCATTTGTGATCAGAATAAGGGTGACTATGAAGGAGAATGTAGATATCGATATTCTGCGTCATGCGGTCAATGCTGCCATAAAGCGGTATCCGTACTTTTCCGTCGAAGTGGTACACGGCGAAGACGGCGGATATGATCTTATCCCGAACAGCAGAGAGATAGTGGTCATCACGACTTCATCAAAGCTGCCTGATCTGTGCACCGATGAAGTGAACAGACATATGCTTTACGTAGACTGTGAAGGACGGGATATCTACTTCAATATCAGTCATTCCATGTGCGGCGGCAGAGGTGCGCTTCCGTGGGTGATGACGAATATATACCAGTACGTTGTCGAGAGATATGGCGTTGTCCCTGATGCCCCGGGTATAAGAAAACCCGACAGTGAGCTTTTTGAGGATGAGGTCACAGAGCCGTCCCTTGATATGCTTTCGGATGATGAACCGATATATGAGTACAAGAGCAGAAAGCCCGTGGTCATGATGCTTGACTATCTCAACGGTATGTATAATCCGTTTAAGAGGGACCCGAATTATTATGTATTTACCTTTGCGCAGAAGGATATCATTTCATACGCCAAAAGAAATGATTCAAGTGTCGCAGCTTTCTTTCTTACGGCTATGGCAAAAGCACTCGATAAGGTGCTGCCTGAGAAATATCAGGTTATAGGAGGAGAAGTTGCGCATAATCCTGCGGCAGATATAGGTCTTCCGAATTCGCATCATGATCTTCTGACACATGTGCATATAGACTATGACAGAAAATATCTCAGAGAGAATATGGACAAGCTGGGTACACTGACCCGCGGTCAGATAATTCTTCAGACAGACAGGACGGTCGTTGACAAAGAGCTTCGCAGGACTTTTACACACTGGGGCAGTATCGACAACGCAACAGGGCTGAAAAACAAAATTGCCTGCAATGCAAAGAACGATCCGTCACAGGGCAAGGATGCACAGCATGGTACATTCATATCAAATTACTCCGGATGGATGGACTGGGGCGAGGTTGCTGATTATGTGGAATCATACGTGATCATAGTTGAAGGGCATCTGCTGCTTGAGGTGACTTCTTTGGCGGATAAGATATTTGTATCATTCATGCAGCTGATCAGAGAGACAAAGTATGTTGATGCATTCGGCAAAGTAATGGAGGAACTGGATATACCGTACAGGACCGAGGGCCCGTTCCCCAAGAATCAGCCCAGGCACAGGCTGCCGTAAAATCATTTGTTCATAAGATATGACAGTCAGCTGTATATCACCCGCAGGATCGTTCTGCGGGTGACAAACGGCGGCTGATGAGGGGGTATAATAATGGCAGACAGAGCGGAGAGACAGTCAAATATAGAACTGCTCAGAATTGTGGCTGCACTGGGAGTTATAGTGCTACACTACAACAATCCCTCTATCGGAGGAGGATATAAAGCCGTTGCGGACGGAAGTATAAATCAGCTTGTGATGACGGTATCCGAGGCTGCATTTATATGTGCAGTCAACCTGTTTGTGCTCATAACGGGCTATTTTATGAAAAACTCATCAAAGAGGGATCTGCTGAAACCCATAGAGTTATTTGCCCAGCTTGCAGTGTTTGAGACGGCGTTTTATCTTATAAAGGAGCTTCCCAAGGGAGAGCCATTCTCTTTCGGAAGGTTTATGAGCTATTATACACCGAGCTACTGGTTTGTATTTGTATATATAGCATTGTATCTCATATCGCCGTATATAAACTCGGTATGGGCGCGCCTTGATGCAAAAGGGAAAAAGACTCTGCTGTGCATATCCCTGGGGCTGTTTTCGGTATATCCCATAGCATGGGAGGCTGTGACAAATCTATCCGCATCGGGTATATGGGGCGAGGACAAGGTCAGCTGGTACGGTCTGGAGCAGGGCATCAGCACTCTGGGGCTTTTCGGCTCGCAGGCGGGATACAGCATCGTGAATTTTGTGCTGATGTATATGATAGGCTGCTATCTCAGGGACAGAGAAGATGATATCGCTAAGACAGGCGAAGGAAAACTAATACTGCTTTATATACTGAATATTGCTCTGATAGTCGGCTGGACTTATCTTGACAAGGCGATATCGGGAGCACCTATCAACACGACAACAGGCTGGAATTATGAGAATCCCCTTGTTATATCGGAAGCAGTGCTGCTGTTTATGATATTCAAAAACGCTCATATAAAACAAAGCAAAATCATAAACAGGATAGCGGCTGCTTCGTTCCCCTCATATCTCATCCACAAGAATCTGCTGGAGTATGCAGGTATAGAGAACGCGGTACGGGGAAGCACTCCTCTGCTTGTGTTGCATATTGCGGCAAGTACGCTGATCATATATCTGATAAGCTTTGTCATATATGAGATATATAACCTTATTGCAAGGCCTGTGTTTGCAAAGATATCCGCTAAGTGGAAGGATCACAGGACATATACCGTTTGATCCGGAAATATACTGACCGGTATGAATAAAAGAAAGGTGACAGGATAAAACATGCAGAGTACTGATATATCAAGAGAAAAAACTATCGTAAGGACAAGCATCATCGGAATAGCCGCGAATGTTCTTCTGGCGGTATTCAAGGCTGTGATCGGGTTTATGACAAATTCCATTGCCATCATGCTGGATGCTGTGAATAATATCTCCGATGCAGGCAGCTCGGTAATAACCATAGCAGGCACAAAGCTTGCGGCCAAGGAGCCCGATAAAAAACATCCCTTCGGGTACGGGCGCGTTGAATATCTCAGTGCAATGGTGATATCGGTGATAGTGCTGTATGCGGGTATTACCTCCTTTGTGGAATCCGTAAAGAAGATCATCGCTCCCGAAACTCCGGATTACAGCGTGATATCTCTTGTTATAGTGGCTGTTGCGGTAGCGGTCAAGATCATACTCGGCAGATATGTAAAGAGCGTCGGCGTGAAGGTAAATTCCGACTCCCTTATAAACTCCGGTGAGGACGCCACCCTGGACTCTGTGATATCTGCATCAACTTTAGTCGCTGCAATAGTATTTCTTGTTTTTCACATATCTCTGGAGGCATGGCTGGGAGCGGTCATATCCCTGGTAATAGTAAAATCAGGGCTTGATATGCTCAGGGGCACGATATCACAGATACTCGGAGAACGCAATGACGCAGATCTTGCAAAGGCAATCAAGGATACCATAAGAGAATTCCCCGGCGTGCAGGGGGCCTATGATCTTGTACTCAACAACTACGGCCCTGATACATGGAACGGCTCGGCTCATATAGCAGTACCCGACACATACACCGCTGACATGCTTGACAAGCTTATACGCGAGATCACCGTGAAGGTGCTTGCAGAGCATAAGGTCATGCTGACGGCGATAGGGATATACTCGATAAACACAAAAGATGAGAGTATAATCCGCATAAGGGAGCGGGTAAGCGAGATCGCTCTTTCGCATGAACATGTGAAGCAGATTCACGGCTTCTATCTGGATAAGGAAAACAGGACCATGCGTTTTGATGTGCTGATAAGCTTTAACGCAGATGACCGCAGGGCGGTATATGCAGATGTTGTCGCGGATGTTCAGAAGGAATATCCAGATTATGAGCTGCAGATAGCAATGGATACCGATTTTTCGGAGAAGTGAAAATGTGGGGTTAGGCTGAGTAGGGCCACCGAAATGGAACAATCCACAAAAGCCGTGATATAGCTAAAAGAGCCTAGCTAGAAGTTAACTAGGCTCTTCAGTCTGTCGAATAACCCCTGATTCGCAGATGAATCAGGGGTTAAGCATATATTTACGCTGAAATAGGGTGTAAAAATGCAAAAAAGCGAAAAACAATTCTCCTTCCACTTGTGAACTGCATACTTTTTCAGATTCATGGCAGCAAATTTAAGCCTAACCCAGTTTGTGACCTGAGATAAGAAAGAGCTTGAAGAGAGGATAGAATTCGAGAAGGATCTGATAGAACGATATCCGGAATTCATGGAGCTGTGGAACAAGGATAAGTTGACTCCGAGGGAAACCACAAGGCTCGGCACATTTCAGGTGCTAATCAACCAAGATATGTATGAAGACGGCAAGCTGCTTGAACACCAGCAAGAACTGAAAAAGCTCGAAAAGGAACTGGCTTCCGTAGAAAAGCAGATCCCGGGGCTTAAGGACAAGAGAGACACCGCTGCGAGCAATTACAGTCACTATCTGAACATTATGGAGACCGATTTTGACAGGATCCTTAAGCGAAAGCAGCAGGAGAAAGAAGAAAGAGAACGGGCAGAGGAGCTCAGGAGAGAAATGGAGCGTCTGGAAATGGAAATGTACCGACAGTCGCAGCGTCGCGACACATGGTCATATGACGGGAGGTGATTTAAGGCATTATTACTGTAAAACCGTCCTCATATATACGGTTCCGTTTTTATTCTCTGTCTCTTCAAATCCCATTTTCCTGTACAGACTATATGCTACCGGCATTACATC
>CACZPE010000244.1 GCA_902782875.1 uncultured Ruminococcus sp.
AGCTCAGCATATACGGCAGCAGCGGCACCACCAGCGAAGCGGCGAGTATCGTTATCACAGCGCCTATCGGCTCGACTATCCCCGAGAGCATACCATAGGCAAAGGACTTTCTTCTGCTCATATTCTCCGCCCTGAGCGGCATGGATATTATAGCCCCCTCCGGGAAGTTCTGTATCGCTATGCCTATAGCAAGGGCCAGCGCATCCGCATAGGATATGGAACTGTCTGACATCCACCCCGCAAGGACCACTCCCACAGCCATACCCTCGGGTATATTGTGCAGTGTGACCGCCAGTACCAGCATGGCTGTCTTCTGAAGCTTTACCGCAGGGCCCTCGGCTTTTTCCGCATTTACATGAAGATGGGGTATCACATGGTCGAGAAACAGCAGAAAGAATATACCTGCCATAAATCCCACTGCTGCAGGCACAAAGGCAAGCCTGCCCATATAGGCCGACTGCTCTGTTGCAGGTATCAGCAGGCTCCATACAGACGCCGCCGTCATAACTCCCGCCGCAAAGCCCGCAAGCGCTCTCTGCACCTGGTCGTGCATCTGGCCCTTTACAAAGAATACACAGCACGCTCCGAGAGTAGTGCCGATAAACGGGATAATGATCCCGTAGAGTACTTTTATATCCATAAGTTATCCTCCTCTAACTCAATAATACCACTTACTGAAGCGTATGTCAATAGATATATGAATATATGCTCACATTTTATTATAAAGATATCGCGGTATGATCATAAGCTTCTGAACATGTATAACTGACAGTTTGAAAAATTGTACGTACATATTATTTGTATATGACGGGATAATCGCAATATATATCTTGCATTTGTATTGTTTATGGTGTACAATGGATAATGGATTTATATTCCAATAATTTGTAAAGGGGCATAAAAATGATAAGGACAGCCATGACCGAAAACGGCAGAGTCAGGGGACTTCCTGCCGCAGACCCGAGGATAACTTCATTCAAGGGAATACCCTTCGCCGCACCGCCTGTTGGTAAAAACCGCTGGCGTGCTCCTCAGCCGTGTGAAAACTGGGAGGGCGTGCGCAACTGCTTTGAATTCGCACCTATCTCCGTTCAGGACACACCGGGCATAGGCGACGACATCTACTGCCGTGAGTGGCATGTAGATCCCGAGATACCTATGGGTGAAGACTGTCTGTATCTTAATATATGGACAAATGCAAAGAGCACAGACGAAAAGCTGCCTGTACTGGTATGGTACTTCGGCGGCGGTTTCCAGTGGGGCTATACCGCAGAGATGGAGTTTGACGGTGAAAGGCTGGCACGCAGGGGCATAGTTGTCGTAACGGTAAACTACAGGCTCGGCGCATTCGGCTTTCTCTGCCATCCTCAGATCACCGCAGAGCAGCCCGACGCGCCCGCGAACTTCGGCAGCCTTGACCAGCAGGCAGGCCTTCGCTGGGTAAAGAGAAATATCGCAAACTTCGGCGGTGACCCCGATAATATAACGATAGCAGGCCAGTCCGCAGGCGGCGGAAGCGTAATGGCGCAGATGGCGTGCAAGGCAAATGCGGGATATTTCCAGAAGGCGGCTGTATTCAGCGGCATGATAACAAACCCGTATAATCCCATAGATTTCTTTATCCCCATGACACTTGAGCAGGCAGGAGAAAAAGGCGTTGAGCTCTTTGAACATCTCGGCGTAAAGACTCTTGAGGAAGCAAGACAGCTCGATGCTGATTTCATACGCCAGAAGTATTCAGAGCTCAGAAATCAGGGCAGAATGTTCTACGGCATCGTAAACGACGGCATATTCAACACAGGCGATCCGATGAAGGCGTTTGCAGACGGCACAAGAAACAGGGTGCCCGTACTTGCGGGCAACACCTCAAACGAATTCTTTGACGGCATCAGGGCCGAAACTCCCGAACAGCTCGAGGAAATTGCAAGAAAGAATATCGGTGCGGATGCGGACAGATTTCTCTCTCTCAAGGGTGCAAGGGAAAAGTCCGATGTCGGCTATGCAAAGGCCAGTGCTCCCGAGATCGGCGTAAAGACAGCATTTCTATGTGAAAGCCGTCTCCCCTCTCCCGAAAAATGCTGGTACTACCGCTTTGACCCGGATATCCCCGGCGAGGATGATCCCGGTACGTTCCACTCATGCGATCTGTGGTTCTTCTTTGAGACGATAGCAAAGTGCAGCCGTCCCTATGAGGGCAGGCACTACGATATAGCGCGTCAGATGTGCGATTACTGGGCAAACTTCATAAAGACAGGCGATCCCAACGGCTTTGACCTCAACGGCAACAGGCTCCCCGAATGGAAGACCTATACCGAAAGCGACCGCAACGAGATGGAATTCACACCAAAGGGTGCTGTTGCAGGCATGGAAAAGGATACTCTGGAAGCTTTCCTTGCCAAAAAGAACGCAGACAAAATGATGACAGAATAACGGAGGTATACGATGAAAAACCAGGCATTCAACCCCTATCTTCCCTCATGGGAATACATTCCCGACGGAGAGCCCTATGTATTTGACGGCAGGGTATATATCTACGGCTCACACGACCTGTGGAACGGATATGTGTTCTGTCAGGGTGACTATGTATGCTGGTCCGCTCCCGTGGACGACCTGGGGAACTGGCGCTATGAGGGCGTTATCTATCCGAGAAACGAGGATCCCATGAACAAGGACGGGCGCATGTGCCTCTATGCCCCCGATGTGACAGTGGGCCCCGACGGCAGGTACTACCTCTACTATGTGCTCGACAAGATAAACGTTATATCCGTTGCGGTATGCGACACTCCTGCGGGGAGATATGAATTCTACGGCTATGTACACTATGCAGACGGCACCCGTCTTGGCGAGCGCGAGGGGGATGAGCCCCAGTTTGACCCCGGTGTGCTGACCGAGGGCGATGTTACATACCTTTACAGCGGCTTCTGCGGCATAGGCGACAAGACACGCACAGGCTCAAAGGTCATCACCCTTGACAAGGATATGCTCACGGTAATACACGAGCCCTCTCTCATTATGCCCGGAAGCTGCTACAGCAAGGGTACGGAATTTGAGGGGCACGCATTCTTCGAGGCCTCTTCCATACGCAAGGTGAACGGGAAATACTACTTCATATACTCCTCTGAGGTCATGCACGAGCTCTGCTACGCAGTCAGCGACGATCCCCTCGGCGGCTTTAAGTACGGCGGTGTGCTGATAAGCAACACCGACCTGCATATCGACACCTACAAGCCCGCGGATATGCCTATGGTCAGCGGTGCCAACAATCACGGCAGCATAGTTGAGATAAACGGCGAATGGTATATCTTCTATCACCGCCACACCAACGGCACATGGTTCTCCCGCCAGGGCTGCGCCGAAAAGCT
>CACZPE010000245.1 GCA_902782875.1 uncultured Ruminococcus sp.
CTTCAAGGATTTATCTCATTCAGCATCTTTTCTATATGCGGGATCATAGGAAAAGTCCTGATATGACTATTCATTTATGGCAAAATTTGTGAATGGTGAGATCAAAGATATCAGGGAAATACATAGTAATGATTATCCGATAACAGAACGGTCTCCGTTGGCTAAGAATGATTGTCGTTATCTGTGTATCTATATCTAAGTTATATGGTAGACACTTTTAGCTGCCATTTTTTCTGCCAAATTTGATCCTGAAGACGATTTTTATCATTTTCTGTTATTTGCAAGGGATTTTTGATCTATCTATACAGCCGGATTCCACGTTAAAAAAACGGACTCAAATGGACTATAAGAGACTAAAGTGGAATAAAGATCCTCGCGCTTAAAATCCGGAGGAGTAAATCCATACCTGTTCGATCCAGGTCAGCGGCACCATAGAAGAATTAATAAAATATCTATTGACCTGGCCGTAACGACCGGGTCTATAATCTATCCATAACAAGGAGGATAGATTATGAAAGATCTTAGTTTGATGACATGGTCGGAAGTCAGAGACATCGACAAAAAGAAAAGCATCGTATTTGCAGTTCTTGCCCCGATAGAGGAACACGGAAAGCACCTTCCGCTTGCAACGGATATAGTAGAAGGGGAGTATTGGAGCAAGGGCGCTATGACAGAGCTTGAACGAAGGCTCGGAGCAGAATGCTTCTTTCTGCCGCCTTTCCCGATAGCCTCAGCTTCGGTAAATGAGTTCTACGGGTCGATACACTTTACGATGAAGACGACTTATGATGTGACCTATGCAGTACTTGAGAGTCTGTGCTATATGGGTTTTATGAATATCGCAGTTATCGCTTCTCATGCAGACCCACAGCATCAGATCGCAGTGGAAAAGGCTGTGAGAAAGATAAACAGGAAAAACGGCATCTGTGCGATCGCGCCTATGGGACAGATATTTATGGGCGTATCCGCTGAAAAAACACAGCGTCTTGACAAGTTTGAGAAGGAGCATGAGAACGACTTCCATGCCGGATGGATAGAAACATCAAGTATGCTGGATATTGATCCGTCATATGTCAGACCTGCCTATCGGGATATGCCGGATACTCATATAACAGACAGGGATATGATCGTAGTCAAGCGACAGCTTGCGGCAATGGGCGAATACGGATATCTTGGAGCACCGGGATATGCCTCGGCAGAACTTGGCAAAGACCTTAACGACAACTGTATAGCTTCGATATGTGATGCAGTGGAAAGATTCTATCGCAGAGACGGATATCAGAAATATGCGCATTATCGCCTGTACGATATATTACCTCTGCATATTGGTTTTATTGAGCTATTCGGAAAAGTCAGAAGAAAGAAGGTGATCTGATTGTATACAAGAGGACAGTTTGCTGTGATGTGCAATATGGGAAGAAAGGCACTGCGCCTTTATCATGAAGAAGGGCTGCTCGTGCCTGTGTATATCAATGAGGATAACGGTTATCACTACTATGATGAGAAACAGCTTGAGACAGCTGAGAGAATAAAACGATACAGGAAGCTGGGTCTGTCTTTGTTTGAGATAAAGCAGATACTTGACGGAAGAGCAAATGAAACTGATGTCATAGAAAGCAAAATACATGAGACGGATAAACTTCTCGGTGAAATGAAGGAATATAATGCTTCTGCAAAAACAGAGCAGAAAGAAAAATCCGATGTTATAGACCACAGACCATTTGTAAGCTGCAAATGTATTTTCATAGATGAGAATACAGAAAGAGAAGATCTCGGAATGTCCGTCGGGAAACTGTATGAGAAGGCCTCACGGGAAGGCATGCAGATAGCGGGAGCACATTTTGTCATATATGAAGTTTCGGATAATGGTGAAAGCCTTTCAATGAAAACGTGTCTGCCTGTAACGAACTTTTCCGATGCTGATATCCTTGAGATATCCGAGGAGAATACGATACATATGAATTTCAAGGGCGGATTCTCCAAGGTATGGAAAGCACATCGGATGCTTCATGATCATGCTGAGAGCGAAGGTATCGTATTATCTCAGAGGATATACGAGGTATATAACAAGTATATGTCCGTAGATGGGTACTATACACTGAAATAAATACGATATAAAAGCGTAAAAAAAACCGCTCCGGTATATCCGGAGCGGATGAATTTGTCTATATCAGGAAATCAGACGCAGCCCTGAGCCTTCATAGCTTCAGCAACCTTGAGGAAGCCTGCTATATTAGCACCTGCCATGTAGTTACCTTCCATGCCGTATTCCTTAGCTGCGGACTCGCAAGCCTTGAATATGGAGATCATGATGCCATGGAGCTTCTCGTCAACTTCCTTGAATGTCCAAGAAAGTCTCTCACTGTTCTGGGACATCTCAAGACCGGAAGTAGCAACGCCGCCTGCATTTGC
>CACZPE010000246.1 GCA_902782875.1 uncultured Ruminococcus sp.
GCGGCCGATACCGCACAGGACCTCAGGGAATCCGATAATAAGGACCTTGCAAGGCTTGTAAGGACCGCCACGAGAGAGACTACATCACTGACCGCTGTGAATATGGGCGGCAAGGAATACTATATGGCGGGTGCACCGATGAAGACAGTCGGCTGGGCTGTGATATCGGTGGTCGACAAGGAGCTCACAGAGCGCCCCACACAGGCGATGCTCGCCGAGTATGACAGGATAAACAACGAGGCCAGCTACAAATTCTCTCTGGGTACACAGTACACCGAGCGCGTCACTCTAGTTATGATACTGATCATTATGATACTGGGATTTGCATCGGCGCTGTTTGTGGCAAACAGGATAGTAAAGCCCATAGGCTGCATGACAAAGAGGATCAACGAGATAAAGGCAACGGGCGGCACCTTCGCTATGGACGATATCTACCGCACAGGCGATGAGATAGAGGTGCTGGCGGAGTCCTTCGAGACGCTGTCGGAGCGCACAAGGCAGTTTATCATCGAGATAACCGAGATCACAAAGGAAAAGGAGCGCATCGGCACGGAGCTTGAGCTTGCAAACAAGATACAGGCGGATATGCTCCCGAATATATTCCCTCCCTTCCCCGAAAGGTCGGAGTTTGACCTCTATGCCACCATGACCCCCGCAAAGGAGGTCGGCGGTGATTTCTACGACTTCTTCCTGATAGACGATGACCATCTGTGCATGGTCATGGCGGATGTATCGGGCAAGGGCGTGCCTGCCGCACTGTTCATGATGATGTCGAAGATACTTGTGAACAACTTTGCGAATATGGGCAGCTCGCCCGCAAAGGTGCTCGAGCAGACAAACGCCGTGATATGCAAGAACAACGAGGAAGAGATGTTCGTCACGGTATGGCTTGGCATCATACCGATATCCACGGGCAAGGTGACTGCGGCCAATGCGGGCCATGAATATCCCGTCATCAAGAAGGCGGACGGCAGCTTTGAGCTGTTCAAGGACAAGCACGGCTTTGTGGTCGGCGGCATGGACGGCATGAAGTACAAGGAATATGAATTCACCGTGGATAAGGGCGGTGCGCTGTTCCTGTACACCGACGGCGTGCCCGAGGCCACCAATGCGGACAACGAGCTTTTCGGCACCGACAGGATGCTCGATGCGCTCAACACCGACAAGGGCGCAGAGCCCAAGGAGCTTCTTGAGAACGTAAAGCGTGCAGTCGATGAATTTGTGGGCGATGCACCGCAGTTTGACGATCTGACTATGCTCGGGTTCGTAAGAAGAAAATAAAGGAAGGTGACATTATGGGATTTGTCATAAAGCTTGGAGAGAGGATAGACACATCCAACGCTGCAGAGGTGGAGAAGCGCATCCTGGCAGAGACGGAAAAGACAGATGAGGTACCTTCATTTGACGCATCCGAGCTTACATATATCTCCAGTGCGGGGCTGCGCATACTCCTAAAGGTAAAGAAGAAGTATCCGTCCCAGAAGCTCTGGATAAACTGGGTATCCCCCGAGATCTACGATATACTGGAGAATACGGGCTTTACCGTGATGTTTGACGTGAAAAAGCGTATGCGTGAGGTGTCCGTTGACGGCTGCGAGGTCATAGGCAAGGGCTTCTACGGCACTGTGTACCGCCTTGATGATGAAACGATCGTCAAGGTCTATGAGCCCGATGTATCGCTGTTCAACATAGAGATCGAGCAGCAGAGGGCAAAGTCGGCCTTCGTAAACGGCCTCCCCACTGCGATACCCTATGATACCGTTCGTGTGGGTGAGTGCTACGGAGCGGTATATGAGCTGTTCAGATCAAAGACTCTCAATGAGATACTGATAGAAGAACCCGACAGGGCGGATGAGCTCATAGAGAAGTATGTGGATTTCATAAAGCAGATACACGGCACAAGAGCCTATGGCGTATCGCTTCCCACCGCAACGGGCGCATTCTGGCGCTATCTTGATTATATCAGGAGCGAGCTGCCCTCATACACCTATGAGATACTGAAGAAAATGATCTCACTTATGCCCTATGACGACCGCTTCGTACACGGCGACCTGCAGATGAAGAACGTGATGATGTGCGACGGCGAGCTGATGCTGATAGATATGGACACCCTGACAAAGGGCCAGCCCGTATTCGATCTTCAGGCGCTGTACGTCACGTATGAGCTTTTCCTTGAGGATGACCCCGACAACAGCATGGACTTTCTGGGAATATCCGCAGATATGTCGCATCATATCTGGAACAGGGTGATACGTCTGTATCTGGGCACCGAGGATGAGCGCACCATCGCCGCGGCAGAGGATAAGATAAGGCTGCTGGCACTGATACGCTTCATGTATATCATACTCTCATCGTCGCTTAGTGACACAGAGCTCGGCCAGCTGAGGATCAGCCACGCAAAGAAGAGTATAGAAGAGCTGCTTAAAAAAGTGAACAGCTTTGCATTATGAGATATCGCTCCTCTTGAAAAAGGGGAGCGGCTCGCTGTAAGGAAAGGAACGGGGAATATGAGTATAACGGTGAATATATACTACACGGGAAAGAACGGCAGTGCGCGCAGCTTTGCCGAGGAGATGATGTCAAGCGGCATCGTGGACGAGGTCAGGAACGAAGAGGGCAACGAGAGATACGAGTATTTCTATCCCGCCGAAGATCCCGAGACCGTGCTGCTTATCGACAGATGGCGTGACGAGGAAGCGATATCCGTTCATCACAAGTCTGAGATGATGGTGAAGATCGCAGCTCTGCGTGACAAATACAGACTGCACATGAAAATAGAGCGATATACCGATCTGTAAGGAGAAATACTGATGAGTAAATTCCGTAAACAGCACATGGCGATAGACTGGCATGAGCTGTTAGATGAGGAGAACACCTGCCCTGCGGTTGACGCAACACTTAAGGAGAAAGCCACCATCGTCGGCAGGACGGGGCTCATGATGCTGTCTGTAGGCACAGGCGCATGGAGAGTGCGCGCATCTATGAACAAGATTGCCAGGGCGCTGGGGATAGTATGCAATGCGGACATAGGTCTGCTGTCGATAGAGTATACCTGTATTGACGGCGAGCAGACCTATACCAACGCCATATCCATAAACACCACGGGCGTGAACACCGATAAGCTGATATACCTCGAGGAATTCGCCGACGGCTTCAAGGACCGGGCGGGGAAATACTCCGCGGAGCAGATACACAGGATACTCGACAAGATACAGGAGCTGCCCGCAAACTACAGGCCGATAGATCTTGCACTTGCCTCCGCATTTGCGTGCGGGGCGTTCACATTCCTGCTCGGCGGCGGCCTTACCGAGATGCTCATAGCATTCGTGGGAGCGGGTGTGGGGCAGTTTGTCAGAAAAAAGCTGATAGACAGGCATATCACTCTGCTTGCAAATGTCACCGCGGCGGTGGCATCCGCCTGTACGGTGTATGTGGCGCTTTTCCATCTTGCAAATATCCTCTTCGGCATATCCGCGGAGCATCAGGCAGGGTATATATGCTCGATGCTGTTTGTGATACCGGGCTTTCCGCTGATAACGGGATTTATCGATATCGCAAAGCTGGACCTGCGCTCGGGGCTTGAAAGACTGACCTACGCATTCCTGATAATCGGCATGGCTACGCTCACGGGCTGGGCGGCGGCACTGCTGTTCAGATTCAGGCCCGACAGCTTCACCGAGAATGAGCTGTCACCGCTGGTGATACTGGTACTCAGACTGTTTATGAGCTTTGTGGGGGTATACGGCTTCTCATTCCTGTTCAACAGCCCGAGAAAGACAGCATTCATCGCAGCCCTCATAGGCATGACTGCAAATACCCTGCGCTTAGAGCTTGTTGATATCACAGGCATACCCGCAAGCCTCGGCGCCTTTATCGGTGCGATAACCGCAGGACTTCTGGCCTCTGCGATCAAATCAAGGATAGGCTACCCGAGAATAACCCTTACCGTGCCGTCTATCGTCATTATGGTGCCGGGTATGTTTATGTACAAGGCGATATACTTCATCGGCCAGAATGATATAGCCACAGGCGGACTGTGGTTCACAAAGGCACTTCTGATCGTATTCGCCCTTCCCCTCGGTCTGGTATTCGCAAGGATACTCACCGACAACAATTTCAGGAAAAGCAGCTGATGGATACGGATATATGCGGTATACCGCGCCTGTTCGGACTGCCCCGGGCATACAGGGCAGAGCCTTTGTCAGACGGGCATATAAACGATACCTATGAGGTGTTTACCGACAGCGGCAGGTATATACTCCAGGCGGTAAACTGCAGCGTGTTTGAGGATACAAAGCTTCTCTCGCGGAATATCCTGCGCGCATCCCGTGCAGTATCCGCATACGGCGGTATATGCGCGCCGGTGTATCTCACGGCGGAGGAAGGACCGCTCTGCAGATACGACGGCAAAGTATGGAGAATGTGGGAATATATAAGCGCTGTGAGAGAAACTTCGGCATATGATGCGGGGTATGCCTTCGGCAGCTTTATCCGTGCGCTTGACGGTGATGAGCCGTATGTATGTGCGGTGAAGGGCTTTCACGATACCCGCGGGGTGATGGACCGTGCCCGTGCGGAGGGGATAACGCCGCTTCTTGATGAAGCTGATATATTTGACGGTGTGCCCGCAAGGAACATACACGGCGACGCAAAGACCGGCAACTGCATATGCTCCGCAAAGACCGCCGTGATAGATATTGACACCGTGATGACCCACTATACGGCATATGATTACGGCGATATCGTAAGGTCTGTATGCAGAAACGGCCTTGATGACTTTGATGAGCTCACGCGGGGCTTTGCCGCAGGCACGGGGGGAGTGCTCTCCGAAGCGGAGGTCGGTTCGCTTTACAGCGGCATAATATGCGTGACAGGGGAGCTGGCGTTGCGGTATATGCTTTCTGCCTGCGGAAAAGAAAACCTCGGTGCATCGCGCACACACTGCATGCACCGCGCAGAGGAGCTTAACAAGCAGCTTTCGTTGTTCAGAGAAAATGAGATGTATATAAGAAAAAGTATAGAGACTTTTTTCAAGGGGTGAGTTACCCGTTGACAGAAGATACTCCCACGTAGACGCATTCAGGAATGAGACAGACAAGCAGATCACCGTAAAGAAACTTAAAAGCGGCGGAAGCAGGGCGGAGATATGGGTATAATGGCCTTAAAGCCGCATAAGGATTGGTATTATGGATAACAACAGTTCCGTGAGAAGAGAGCTGCGGCGGTATGAGAACCGCCTTACCGTCATAGGTGCGGGGGTAATGGCTCTTGATGTATGGAGCCTTATCAAGATGATAATGACCTTTATCGGCACCAAGGACTATCTGACGCAGCTTACGGGCGATCCCGAGATGAAGGGCATCGATCTGGCCGTGTTTCTTGTGGTGTTTGCCGCGGTGCTGCTGTTCTTTCTGTGGATACAGTTTTATATCGGGCTTTCCGCCCGCCGCGAGGGCTTCGGCAGGAAAAAGGGATACGGATATCTGGTGCTGACCGTATTGTACATCGGCATATATATCATCAGCATCATAATGAGCATAACAGACTTTCAGACGGTATATGCCTCGGCGTTTGACGGGGCGGTCACCATGCTTATCGACACTATCACCACTATCACCATGACAGAGATGGTATATGCCTCGGTGCGTGTAAAGCAGTTCAGGCGTATGCTCGTTGCGGAGGGCGGATGATATGCAGCTTGATTTTCATTACTACGCCACCTTCTGCGCGGCTTTCCTTGCGGGGTATACGTATGAGGAGAGCCTTGACATATGCTACAGCTCGCAGTTTACGGATGTGTGCTCCCGCACGCTCCTTGCAAAGCTGAAAGCCCCTCTGTCGGCGGCGACAACGCAGCTGCAGCTTGAGCTTATGGATGCGAATACCGACCTGCTGGGGCTTCAGGACATCACCAGGATATGGGCATCTTTCCATTTCCTTCCCCGTGATCTCTACGCCATGACAAAAGGCCGCAACAGATACTACAGGAATAAGTACAACCTGATATGCGGCCCTGACGGTGAGCTGGCGGCCGAGACCGTGTGCCTTGCAAAGGACAAGACCCTGCAGGCCGCGGGCATTGCCATGCATATCATTGCAGACACATGGGCCCATACATATTTTGCCGGCACGCCCTCACTGGTCATAAACAATACCAACTATCATTTCTATGAGATACTGCCCGGGGGCGACCGAAAGATCACCTTCATGCACAGCACATCAAAGCCCGATGATATCGACAGGAGCATATACACCTGCAGCCTCTACCAGTCAAGCGAGCATTCGGTGATGAATCTCGGCCACGGCCGTGCGGGGCATCTGCCCGATTACAGCTTTGTAAAGTACAGATATCTCCCCGCGTGGTACGACTACGAGGAGATAATAAAGGACAATCCGTCTGACTACTACAGGGCCTTCTGCCAGATGGTATATGCCATGGAGTATCTCAGGGGAGAATACACCGCCTTTGAGACAAAAAGATATGCATATGACACTGTATCCCCGTATGAGGACAGGATAAGGGGGATACTCACAAAGCGTCAGACCGATTCCTCAGCGGACTGGGAGGCTTTCGGAAAAGAGCTTTCAGGAAAGGATATACCGTCATTCGATATCATGAGGTATCAGGAAGAGTATACCGACTCCGACGACAAAGATGCCACATTCATAGGAAAATTCATACTTGCCGCGCTTTCGCAGAAAAGTATGGTCACAAACAGGATATTCCGCTCCGGAAACCTGCTGGCGGGATTTTCGGTGGATTTCGCGGAGAAGGGCTTCATCGGCATAAAGGATTTCAGGATGCTGGCGGACTATCTGGGGAAGGAGATAAAGCATGACTAAGCTGCAGCGTATAACCACATTCCTCACGGGTCTGGTCACAGCGCTTGTATCACTGCTGATAGCGGCCGACCCCGAAAACGGCATATCCGCGGCGCTGGTGCTGCTGGGCCTGTCGCTGGCGGTGAGCGGTATAAAGTATCTGGTGTACTACCTGTTTATGGCGCGGTATATGGTGGGCGGCAGGGCGATGCTGTATGTGGGCATGATAGTTCTGGATTTCGGGGTGTTCACGTTTACACTGGTGGACTCGGGGCAGTTCTATGTCATGCTCTATCTGTTCGGCACCCATCTGTTCGCGGGTGTGATAGACATACTGCGCAGCATGGAATCAAGAAAGATGGACGCCCCCTCATGGAAGCTCAACATCAGCCGCGGTGCGGTGAATATCGTTATCGCCGTGCTGTGCATCATATTCATATTCGGCGGCTTCAGCACGCTTATAGTCTATACCTATTGCGCAGGCCTTTTCTACAGCGCCTGCATCAGGATCATATCCGCATTCCGCAGGACACAGATAGTGTTCATACAATAGACAGTATCAACATACCCGATGACGGTCATGCTGTTTTCGGACTTTGTAAAAACCATGTAATATGTGGTTTTTACCAAGTCCTGACAGGCATATAATATCGTTTATCGGGTATATTTTTCTTGACAATCATCTCGCAAATGTGATAGAATATCCATATAGTTTTTTATGTACCCAAATAAGATTATACACATCAGGGAGTGTATGGCTGAATGAACACAAAGACTCTTATGTACATAGTCAAAAGGCTCCTTCTCGCTCTGGTAACGGTGTGGCTCGTCATCACGGTGACATTCTTCGTGATGCATGCGATACCCGGCGGACCCTTTGTGAGCGAAAAGGCAGTGTCGGAATCCGTGAAAAAGGCTATGGAAGCCAAGTACGGCCTCGATAAGCCGCTTATCACACAGTACTTCACATATCTCGGTGATATCGTGCTGCGCTTCGACTTCGGCCCTTCCCTCAAGCAGAGAGGCCGTATGGTCATAGATATAATCGGCGACGGCATGAAGACCTCTGCAAAGATAGGCGTCATAGCGGCATTCATAGCCCTCGCTGTGGGTATAGTGCTCGGCTCTCTCGCGGCACTCAGGCGCAATAAGCTCATCGACCGCGTTATTATGGTGGTGACGACCGCATTCGTATCAATGCCGTCGTTTATCATGGGCTCGCTGCTGCTCACACTCTTTGCGGTAAAGCTCGGCTGGTTCCCCGCAAACGGCGCCGCACAGAACGGCCTTGTGCTCCCGATTATCACTCTTTCGCTCTATCCCATGGCGTATATCACGAGACTTACCCGCTCATCCATGCTCGATGTCCTCGGTCAGGACTATATACGCACGGCAAGGGCAAAGGGCGTATCCAGGATGAATATAATATTCGGCCATGCAATGAAAAACTCGCTTATCCCCGTTATAACCTATTTCGGACCGATGCTCGCGTATATCGTCACAGGTTCTCTCGTCGTAGAGCAGATATTCGCGGTGCCGGGCATAGGCAGATCCTTTGTAAGCAGCATAACAGGGCGTGATTATCCGCTTCTTATGGGAACGACGATCGTGCTTGCGGTGCTTATCGTTGTGATGAACCTTGTCAGCGATATACTCTACAAGATAGCCGATCCCCGCATCACACTCGAATAACGGAGGCAGAGGTCATGGATAAGAAACCCTTCAGTATGCATATAGATGTAGATGATCTTATTCCCGCAACGGAAAAAGAAAAGGAATATATGGTCACGATGCGTCCGCCCTCCACGTTCTTCAAGGACGGCATAAAGCGCCTGAAAAAGAACAAGGTGGCTGTGGTCAGCTTCTTCGTCATCGTGATAATCACCCTTGCGGCCGTGTTCGTACCGATGTTCTGGCCCTATTCCTACGACCAGATGCTGGGCGTTGTCCCCGGAAAGCCCGTGGATAACTCCTTTCTGAATCTCGCACCCTTTGAGTACGGCAGGTCGGAGATCGAGCAGATGAACGCGGGAGCGTCGGTAATGCCGCATATATTCGGCACCGACAGCCAGGGACGCGACTATTTCATACGTGTGATATACGGCACGAGGATATCTCTCGCAGTCGGCTTCTTCGCAAGTATAATCGTACTGATGATCGGCCTTGTGGTGGGCTCGGTATCGGGCTATGCAGGCGGCAAGACTGACCTTATTATAATGCGTATAGTCGATATGATATACTCCCTCCCCGATATGCTGATGGTAATACTCCTCGCATCCGTTATGAAGCAGGTGCTCGAATCATCCCTCGAGGGCACGGTGCTTGAAAAGATAGGATCCAATATCATAAGCCTTTTCATAGTCTTCGGACTTCTCTACTGGGTGTCTATGGCAAGACTTATAAGAGGCCAGATACTCTCCCTCAAGGAGCAGGAATATGTGCTCGCCGCAAAGGCAGCGGGTGCAGGCGGCAGATGGATAATCACGAAGCATCTGATACCCAACTGCTTCAGTGTAATAATCATATCCACGGCACTTCAGATACCCAGTGCGATATTTACCGAGAGCTATCTCTCGTTCCTGGGCCTCGGCGTCAACGCGCCCATGCCCTCGCTGGGTTCGCTTGCCTCAGAGGCGCTCAACGGCCTGTCGTCATATCCCTACAGGCTGGTGATACCCGCTGTGGTTATATCGCTTATCGTGCTTTCCCTCAATCTCTTCGGCGACGGTCTGCGCGATGCGTTCGACCCGAAGCTCAATGTGTAAGGAGGATGTGTTATGCTGCTTAAAGTAGAGGACCTGCATACATCTTTCTTCACCGACGCAGGAGAGGTCAAGGCGGTCAACGGAGTATCATTCCGGCTTGACAAGGGAAAGGTGCTCGGCATAGTAGGTGAATCGGGCTCTGGAAAGTCCGTCACTGCGTATTCGATAATGCAGATACTGGCAGGCTCCGGCAAGATAGTCAGCGGCTCCATAAAATTCAATGATAAAGAGCTTGTGGGCATCGGCGAGAAGGGCATGAAGGATATAAGGGGCAACCGCATATCCATCATATTCCAGGACCCCATGACGAGCCTCAATCCCACATATACCATAGGCAAACAGCTTATGGAGGCGATACTGCTCCATACAGGGCGCACCAGGGCACAGGCGAAGGAGAGAGCGATAGAGATGCTCCGCCTTGTCAATGTCAACGAGCCCGAGAAGCGCATGAAGCAATACCCCTATGAATTCTCCGGCGGTATGCGCCAGAGAGTCATGATAGCAATGGCGCTGGCATGCGAGCCTGATATACTTATCGCAGATGAGCCCACCACCGCGCTTGATGTTACGATACAGGCGCAGATACTGGAACTTATGAAATCCCTGCAGGAAGAGCTGGGCATGGCTATAATCATGATAACCCACGACCTGGGCGTAGTGGCTCAGCTGTGCGACGAAGTGATAGTCATGTACGCAGGATCCATATGCGAACAGGGCACGGCGGACGAGATATTCTACAACCCCAAGCACGAGTATACCAAGGGCCTGCTGCGCTCCATACCCACCACGGGCAACGACGGCGAAAGGCTCGAGCCCATTACGGGCACGCCCATTGACCTGTTGAATATGCCCAAGGGATGCCCCTTTGCGCCGCGCTGCGCCAACGCCATGAAGATATGCCTCAGAGAGCGCGCGGAGCGAATGCAGATAAACGACGATCACGCCGCTGCCTGCTGGATGAATGTAAAGGATATGATGAAGGGCGGTGACGGCAGTGAGCGCTAAAGGCGATAATCTCGTAGAGATAAAGAATCTCAGGGAGTATTTCAATATCAATGTCGGCTTTTTCAAAACAAAGCCCCTCAAGGCCGTCGATGATGTATCCTTCACGATAAAGAGGGGAGAGACCCTCGGCCTTGTAGGCGAGAGCGGCTGCGGCAAGACCACTGTCGGACGCACCATACTCAATCTCTACAAGCCCACATCCGGAGAGATAATATATGACGGCAAGCCTGTCAGGACAAAGGACGACATAACGGAGTTCAGGAAGAAAGCCACTATGGTATTCCAGGACCCCTACTCCTCCCTCAATCCCCGTATGACAGTGCAGGATATCATTGCAGAGCCGCTGGATATACACAAGATGTACAAGACAGCCGACCAGCGCCGCGAGCGTGTGCTTGAGCTGATGAGCTACGTCGGGCTCAATTCCGAGCACGCATCCAGGTATGCTCACGAATTCTCGGGCGGTCAGCGCCAGAGAATAGGCATCGCCCGTGCCCTTGCGATAGATCCCGAGTTTATAGTATGCGACGAGCCTGTATCCGCACTGGATGTATCCATACAGGCGCAGGTAATAAATATGTTCGATGAGCTTCAGGAAAGGCTCGGGCTCACCTATCTGTTCATAGCCCACGACCTGCTCGTTGTCAGACATATAAGCGACCGCATAGGCGTTATGTACCTCGGTAAGCTCGTTGAGCTTGCCGATGCAAAGGAGATATACGACCATCCTCAGCACCCGTACAGCATATCGCTGCTGTCCGCAGTGCCCGTGCCCGACCCTAAGGAGGCAAGGGCAAACAAGAGGATAGTGCTTTCAGGCGATATACCGAGCCCGCTCAACGCTCCGTCGGGCTGTCCATTCAGGACAAGATGCCCCCGTGCCTGCGACAGATGTGCCGAGGCAGTACCGGAGCTCAGGGAAATATCCCCCGGGCATTTCGCCGCATGTCATCTGCTATAAAAGGATCCAGCAGAAAGGATGTGTGACAGGGGAGATATCCTTTATCATCATCCTGTATACTGTACCCTATCATATGGAGGAATATCTATGAAGAAGAAAATCATGGCCATGGGTCTGTCCTGCGCGGTGCTTTTTGCCGGCTGCAGCAGCTCAAATTCAGGCAACGCCCCCTCATCGGGCGGCGCACCGTCATCAGGCGGAGCATCAGGCGGCGCACAGGAGATAAGCGTGTGCCTTGCATCTGAGCCTGCAACTCTCGATCCCGCGCTCAACTCCGCGGTAGACGGCGCCACTATGTGTGCGCATCTGTTCTCGGGCCTTGCCAAGTGGGACCAGGACGACAAGGGTGTCATCACCATCGTCCCCGACCTTGCCACAGAGCTTCCCGAGGGCGTTGAGAACCCCGACGGCACCGTGACCTATACCTACACTCTCCGTGACGGCGCAAAGTGGTCCGACGGCAAGGACGTCACCGCCAACGACTTCGTATTCGCATGGAACAGAGCCGCATCCCCCGAGCTCGCAGCAGACTACTGCTATATGCTCGAGGTGGTAAAGGGCTACGATGAAATGTGGGAGACCAATGATGACGGAGTCCTCAAGAATCCCGGATTAAAGCTGGATGTCACCGCTAAGGATGAAAAGACCATAGTAGTTACTCTCAACAATTCCGTCTCCTACTGGAATGAGCTTCTGGCATTCCCGTCCTATTATCCCGTGCGTGAGGATGTGGTATCCAACGAGAGCTGGGCTACAGACCCCAAGACCTATGTATCCAACGGTGCATACAAGATGACAGGCTGGGAGCACAACAGCGTCATCACCCTTGAGAAGAACGAGAACTATATCGATGCCGACAAGATCACGATGGATAAGATCAACTTCTATCTCTCAGATGATGCGAACAATATGCTCACCAACTTCGAGAACGGCAGCTGGCAGCTTATAGACGACGTTCCCACGAATGAAATGGCAAACCTCAAGACCAAGTACCCCACCGAGTACAACGTAACAGGTCAGCTGGGTACATACTATGTATGCTGGAACATCAATACAGAGCTTCTCCCCGCTTCAAGCACCCTTACAGGCAAGGAGAAGGCAGACGCAGAGTCTGAGATACGCAGAGCCCTCGCACTTATCATCGACCGCAACTATATAGTTGAGAGCATCTCCCAGGGCGGCGAGGTACCCGCATCCTCCTTCGTGGCAATGGGTCTTACCGATGCGGATGGCTCCCAGTTCTACGAGAAGGCCGGCGGCAACAGCTTCCCCGGCTACTATGACGTAAGCAGCGCTGCATACCAGGATAACTGGAACAAGGCAGTAGAGACCCTTAAGAAGTACTACACCTATGACGAGGCAAGCGGCAAGTTCACCGATATCCCCTCTATGGTATACCTCTACAACACTAACGAGAACCACAAGGCCATCGCTGAGAATATCCAGGGCATATTCAGCAGCATCGGCTGCAATATGAGCCTTGAGAACCAGGAATGGAACACCTTCCTTGAGACCCGTAAGAACGGCGACTACACCGTTGCAAGAAACGGCTGGCTCGCTGACTACAACGACCCCATATCCTTCCTTGATATGTGGACAACAGCCTCCGGCAACAACGACGTTCAGTTCGGCAAGGGCGGATATGCAGATGTAGCTGCATACAGCATCGACTGCACCGATATCGGCGTTGACCTCAAGGTAGAGAACGGCACATGGGCACAGACCTATGACGAGCTTCTGAAACGCATAAAGTCCTGCACCGATAAAACCACCCGCTATGCACTTATGCACAAGGCAGAGGATATGCTCATGCAGACAGGCTGCATCACTCCGATATACTTCTATACCGATACATATATGCTCAGCAGCAATGTATCCGGATTCTTCAGCAATCCTCTCGGCTACAAGTATTTCATGTACACAACCATCAGCTGATAAAGGCTGTAAACTTAAAAAAGGGGGCTGTAAAAAAACGCGCCCCCGAAAATAAAGTATGAAAAGCCATTCCCTAAA
>CACZPE010000247.1 GCA_902782875.1 uncultured Ruminococcus sp.
GAATGTGGCCTTTATATCATTCTCGGCAAGTATGTCCAGTATCTCGGGAGCGTATTTTGACGGTCCGTCGTCAAAGGTGAGGTATACCACCTTTCCCTCTGTGACGGTGTAGTCGGGTCTGCCGGGAGATACAACATCTGGGTACATATATCTGTATCTCTCGCTCCATGTGATCTCATCGGCGTATCTGTTCTCATCTATAAGGGAAAGAACTGCGTCCACGCCGTCAGAGGATATGGACCTGCCGTCGCCGTTGTCGCAGCTATCCGCGAGTACGCCGTCCTTGTCGGCAAGAGCTACGCATATGTCTATGAAATGTATGTTGAGATCAGAGCCCTTTTCCACAGCCTCGAATATCGCCTTGTTGTAGCGCAGGGCGGTGGTGTCGAGCTTTATCTTCTTTTCCTCGTCGTCATCAAGATATATGGTCTTGTACTGGACTTCCTCCTTTGTGGGGGGGATACCGAGCAGTACTACCGTGACGGAGGGGTGAGCCTTCCTTATGTTCTCTGCGGCCTGCATCAGCGATGCTGCATACTCCGCGGGATCAGTGCCCAGTGTTATGTCAGCCTCGCCCAGGGATATGTATACATACGAAAAGCTGTCATCCGCCATATCTGCGGCACTTTCCGCAAATGAGGCCGCGGAGGAGCCCACAAACTTTATGTTCTGCTCATCTGCCGCTCCGCAGGACGCCAGTGATTCACAGAACCTGTCGCCTATGAAAAGAGCGTGATCCATATATGAAAAGCCGCTTTCGGTGGTAGTGACCTCGGTCACGGTCTCGGTCACGGCTGTTGTGGTAACTTCGCTGAATGTCGCAGTCATCTGGGGTTCGGCTGCTGTGCTGCATCCCCCCAGCAGAAGCAGCGACAGAACAGATACTGCGGTTATCTTGTTGTTCATTGTTTTCTCCTTATCCGAAATCCACTTCAAAATCTTCAAATCCGGGCACGCTCCAGAGTCCGTCAAACCCCGATGAATGGATATAATCCGTGTGGTAGCGTGCGATGTTATAGCCCTGTACCGTTGCGATACACTGTTTCTTATTGTCAAATACTATGAAGAATATGCCGTTCCCCTGAGTGATGAACTCTCTTCCGTTTACTTTGGCCGATGCAAAGCCGTTTGCCTGGTCACTTACCAGCTCGACCACGTATTTGCCCTCATAGAGCGATACGGTCTCCTCAAGGCGGCCGCTGCCTGTGCGTTCGAATGCGGTGGCACCGCCGCTTGCGGCGCCGATATAGCTGCCGAGATGCCTGTCGGAAAGGTCGGCATTGAAGCCGAGTTTATTGAAATACATCTGCTGTATTATGTCTGTGCTGCCGATATTCTTACCGTTGTATACCGCAAATACCGAACAGTCCGTGAGCCCTGCGGTGTACAGGAATGATGTGAGCGAAACATTCACGTAGCATTCCCTCGGGTATTTTGAGAGTCTTTCCTTGTCGACTATCGCGGGGTTGAATACCGAGCGGTAGGGAAATACGCCGTGCACTCCCGATGACATGCAGTAGTAGTTGTAGCACGACGAGAATATGTATACAGCCGCAGTGATGTATATCTTCAGCTTCCTCGAGTCCTTCTTGCCCTTGCCTTCCGCCACGCGCTTGTCGTATATCCAGCATATGATGTCGGGCACTGCCAGGAGCATGAATATATATATCGGCAGGGAAAATCTCTCCACCACGAAATGCTTCATCGAGAACAGCCACGCAAAGAAACTGTAGAGTGCGAAATTGGTCAGCATCGGTGCGCCCTCTCTCTCCTTCCAGCCGGAAAGATATGCTCCGAGCACGCTTGCGAGCATGATAGTCGGTACTATCATGAACGCGATGCTAAGTCCGTTGTTTACGTATATCGAGCCTGCATACTGCTTGTAGTGCGTGAATACATTAGTCACTGCAAAGTTTATTATCTGACGTGAGAAAACAAAGCAGATCACAGCCACTGCCGATATAACGGGAGTGATGATCTTGTGCAGCTTTATCAGCGACAGGAAATACACCGGCAGCATCACGGCCGCCGACAGATGAAACGTGCAGGCTACCAGTATCAGCAGCACCGCAGGGATATGCTTTCTGTCCCTCATGAAGGGGTATGCAAGGAATACTATCGCCGCAGCGGCGCTGGCCCTTGTGAAGTTCATCGTGTTGTAGAAGAATACCAGACATATGTACAGCCATGCAGAAAGCCAGGGCATTTTGCTGTATCTGCCGATGACGACCGCCACAGGCACTATGCATATCAGTGCCATGATGCAGTTTAGCGCAAGATACTGCACGCTGCGCGGGAATACCGTGCCCACAAGCATGACGAGCAGAGCGTATCCGGGCTCGGTGTCGAGCTTTGTGAACGCTTCCGAAAGGCTGTAGCCCTGATCGAGTGCGAGCACCATCCTGTCGTAGTAATGGAAATAGTCATTGCCTATGCCGTAGCGCAGTGAAGCCATGACCACCATGAATCCGAATACGGCGGTGAGATAGGCGATCTTTCCTGCGGTGCCGCTCTTTTTGCACAGCGGATATGCTGCAAGGGCGGTAACAGCCAGGAGTATATAATATATCGTCAAAGGTATCACCCTCGTTTTTAAAGCAAAAAATCACGGTGCTTTTTATAAAAAAGCCCGTTTGCGGGAAAGTATTGCCGCAGTTTCCTGCGGCTTTTTGTCCCATAATAAAAGTATAACACACACATCGTTTCACGTCAATGATTTATTGGTGATATTTGCCTACAAAATATTTACAGATATGCGGCATTTATTGCACAAAAGTCATAATCAGGGCTGATGTTGTGAATGATGTTGCAATTTACACAAAGCAGACGTTGTAAAAATGTTGAATGTAATCGTTGACATTTCTACGATTATTGTGGTATAATGACAAAAATGCACGAGATGGAAGTGCATCACACGATGATAAGGAAAGTATGAGAAAGGCGGATCATTATGAAAGGTTACAGACGTACAGCGGCAGGCATAGCTGCAGCTGTTCTTACAGCGGGGCTCACATCCTGCTCGGGCACTGCGGAGCAGACGA
This sequence comes from uncultured Ruminococcus sp., assembly GCA_902782875.1. The sequence continues at coordinate 3,042 of CACZPE010000247.1, forward strand.
CAGAGGCCACCACAACGGCGGCGACCACCCCTGCGGTGACGGTAGAGATCAATACCGAGACACTTGCTCCCGAAGATGCGGAGAAGATGGACGACGTTGCGGATATGCTCAAGGATGTGGAGCTGGAAAACAAAACGATCAAGTGGTTCTCGTTCTACGACCCCTTCAATGCGACCACTTCGGGCAATACCAAGGCTCTCTCCCTGGAGCTTTTCGAGAGAAAGTACGGCGGCAGCATAGAATATATCCCCACCACATGGAACCAGAGATTCACGGATCTGTCTACGAATATTCTCGGCGGCACTGGAATCGATTTCATACCCGGCGGCGATCTGGATTCCTTCCCCAAGGGCGTTCC
>CACZPE010000248.1 GCA_902782875.1 uncultured Ruminococcus sp.
AGGGTGCTACACCCTCGGAAATGCCATGCCGCTTGATATGGTAGATACCTGTCTTTGTATGGGAGCGGGCGTGAACATCGCCCAGGGAATAGGCAGGATCGAACCTGATACTTACTGCTTTGCCTTTGTGGGTGATTCCACTTTCTTTGCTTCTGCTGTGACAGGTGTGATAAACGGAGTATATAACCGTGCGAATATGACTCTGGTTATACTGGATAATTCCACTACCGCCATGACGGGTCATCAGCCTCATCCGGGCACAGGGCGCACCATGATGGGGGATATAGTCGAAAAGATAGATATAGAGGCAGTGCTTCGCGGTGCAGGCGTAAAGACCGTAGCAACGGTCGATCCCTTCAGGCTTGATGAAGCGGTAGAAACAGTGAAAAATGTCGCAGAGCAGGAGGGCGTTAAGGCTATAATATTCCGTTCTCCCTGTGCTGTGCTTATAAAGTCGGGAAAACCTTATACCATCGATAAGGATAAGTGTACTGAGTGCAGGCTATGCATAAAACGGCTCGGATGCCCTGCACTTGCGGTATCAGACGGCAGGGTCATCGTTGAGAATTCACTGTGTACAGGCTGTGGGCTCTGTTCACAGGTATGTCCCGCAGGAGCATTGTCAGGAGGTGAGGCTGATGACTGATATACTTTTATGCGGAGTAGGCGGTCAGGGAATAGTGCTCACTTCCAAACTCATTGCCGCTATGGCTATGGAAAAAGGCATGGAGGTCAGGAGTGCCGAGACTATCGGTATGGCGCAGAAGGGCGGAAGTGTCACCAGCTTCCTGCGTATAGGGGCAAAGTACAGCCCTATGTTTGCGGAAGGTACGGCTGATATACTTATAGCCTTTGAGCCTGCCGAAGCTGTCAGAGAACTCCGATATCTGAAAAACGGCGGCTCGGTCATAGTGAATACCCATCCGATAATGCCCGTAACGTCGGCGCTTACAGGCGGCGGGTACAAGGCGGAGGATATGCTCTCGTATCTTGAAGCTTCAGACTGCAGACTTATTTCGCTTGATGCGGAAAAGTATGCGGCAGAGTGCGGCTCTCCGAAGACGCTGAATATGATAATGCTTGCAGCCGCACTGCAGAGCGGTATTCTTCCTTTTTCCAGGGAAGATGCGATTAGCGTAATGAAAAAGACTGTAAAGCCTGTATTTGTAGAAATGAATACCAGGGCTTTGAATATGACATTTTAAATCTGTCAGGAGGAAATAATATGCAGATCACACAGCACCAGCTCGAACAGGTAAATGACAGGATTAAGGCTCTTGTCAGGGCGGGAAGCTTTTACGGCAAAAAGCTCAGTGAAGCAGGTATAACGGGAGTATCTTCTCCAGAGGAATTTGCCAGGCTGCCGTTTTCCGAGAAGAAGGATCTCCGCGATGCCTATCCGCTCGGACTCATGACCGCTCCCGAGGAGGAGATAGTCCGCATCCATTCATCATCGGGAACAACAGGCAAGCCTGTTATCATACCCTACACCGCTAAGGATGTCGATGACTGGGGCGAGATGTTCAAAAGATGCTATGAAGTTGCGGGAATAACCAATAAGGACAGGATACATATCACTCCGGGATACGGCCTCTGGACTGCGGGAATAGGTTTCCAGAACGGCTGTGAAAAGCTGGGCGCTATGGCTATACCTATGGGCCCCGGTAATACCGAGAAGCAGCTTGAGATGATGATAAACCTCAAGAGCACCGTGCTTTGCTCCACATCCTCCTATGCTCTGCTGCTCACAGAGGAGATAGAAAAGAGAGGGATAAAGTATCAGATACATCTGAAAAAGGGTGTTATCGGTTCTGAGCGCTGGAGCGACAAGATGCGCAAGCGCATCTCCGAGGGACTGGGGATCGAGCTTTATGATATCTACGGACTTACCGAGATATACGGCCCCGGTATCGGCATAAACTGTGAACACAATACAGGTATGCATATATGGGATGATTATCTCTATCTTGAGATAATCGATCCTAAGACAGGCGAGAATGTTCCCGACGGTGAATGGGGCGAGATCGTCATCACCACACTTGTCAAGGAAGGTGCGCCGCTCATACGTTACCGCACACACGACCTGTCCAGGATAATCCCCGGCGAGTGCCCCTGCGGATCAAAGTTCCCCAGGATCGATGTTATCAAGGGAAGAACAGACGACATGATGAAGATAAAGGGCGTCAACGTGTTCCCCAGCCAGATAGAGGAAGTTCTTGCAAACTTCAGCGAGATCAACAGCGAATACCAGATCCGCATATCTCACCTTGA
>CACZPE010000249.1 GCA_902782875.1 uncultured Ruminococcus sp.
AGAGCGAAGCATGCGCACAGGTCGGTTGAGCACGGGCTTCAGGTCACAGAACTCAGTCTCCGACAGGCGCTCGGTCTTTGCCGTTACAGCAAGCGACTGATCGTAGCACTGTACAACCCTGCCGTCCTCATCAAAGGACAGGACTGTGCGGAAGATCGGGTGATGATCTATCATACTCTGCACGGCGTTACAAAATCGTGTGATATCCACAGAATCCGCAGGCAGAGTGAAAAGCATGGGGATATTCCACATACAGCTCTGCGGGGCACACAGCTGATAATCAAACATATTGAGCTGGAATGCCGTGAGAGGATATGTCCTGCTGCGGGCATCCTCCTCACGCTCTTGTGCAGTCTGTCTGTCATGTGTGATAGTTTGTTCATAAGCGGCAGCTATATCCTTAGGTGTGCGTCCGCGGAAAATATCCATTGCCGAGAGCCCCGGCATATCAAGACTGCCAAGGAGCTTCAGCGTTGCAAGTGAATCACCGCCGAGAGAATAGAAATCATCATTGATGCCTATCTTTGAAAGGCCGAGTATCTGCTCGAACTGACTGCACAGCTTTTTCTCGGTCTCTGTCTGCGGCGCGGCATACTCCGCAAAATATTTCGTGATATCAGGTGCAGGGAGCTGCTTTCTGACAAATTTACCGTTGGCATTCTTGGGGAACTGCTCCACAGCGATAAAATATGTCGGTATCATATAATACGGCAGTCTCTTTGCCAGCTCCTCACGGTCAATGGTAAGTTTTACACCATCCCAGAGGCCCTTGTCCGAAGCTTCCTTTTCTATGAAATACGCAGCGACATACGCGCGGGACTTATCCTGAAATCCCCTGACCATGACATCTTCAAGACCTGTCAGCTTCTTTACCGCAGCTTCGATCTCGGCAGGCTCTATGCGGTTGCCGTCGATCTTCATCATATCGTCTATCCTGCCTGCGATATAATAACGTCCTTCCTCATCCCTGTACGCCATATCACCAGTGTGGAATATCCGCACTGACGGATCAAGAGGCGAAGCCCTGAAGGCCTTTGCAGTCTGCTCGGGAAGGTCTATATATCCGCGGATATAGTCATTGACAAAGCACAGCTCGCCCTGCTCCCCCGCTCCTTCCACAAGAGTATCATCCTCGCGCAGAAGTATCATACCTATCGGAAGTTTAGGCTTTCCGAGAGGTGCGATATCATAGGCGCGGTCAAGTATATACTGGAACACGAAAAATCCTGTTTCCGACATAGCGTAGTTGTGTTCTACCGCAGGGCCGTCGGGGAAGTATATATCATTGGCGGGCGCACTGCCTGTATATATCTTCTTCAGATACTTCGCGGGGTTCTCGTAATGGCGCAGAAAAGAAGGAGGGAAGAATATACTCTCCACACGCTGATCCTCAAGCGTTTTCTGCAGGGTGTCATAATCACGCAGCAGATCGCCTGATATCAGAAATACAGTCTTTGCGCTGAGGGTAGCATCTATAAGATACAGCTGTGCGGCAACGAAGTTGAGTGCAGCGGTATATGCAAATACCGACTCGGGATACTCATCCCTTTCGGGAGTGACAGACGCACACTGATCCACATTTCCGTACTCATGCAGCACGCCCTTGGGATTGCCTGTAGAACCCGAAGTATATACCGCATACGCAGCATCGTGGATATCAGTCTCTTCATATCCGTAAAGAGGTTCCTTTTCCGAGAGTATCCTGTCAACAAGCTCCTGATCTATGGTGAGAACAGATCTGCAGTTTTTCTGTATGAACTCCACTCTTTCGGCGGGATAGCCCTTCTCCATCATAACATATGCTGCGCCTGCCTTCCATACTCCCAGCATACAGCTGAAGAAATGGATATTTCTCGGCATAAGGATCGTGACAAACTGCTCCCTGCCGATACCTATATCTTTCAGGTAGCGGTATATCTTCGCCGATTCGGTATCGAGCTCAAGGTAAGTAAGTGTTTCTCTGCCGTCGGTAAATGCTGTTCTGTAGCGATAACGGGATATTATCTCAGATATTCTGTCCATAAAACGTTTCATACACAAACCTCCTGCTGTTTAACTATTTGTCGATATGATCTTCTGGCCGATCCCGGCGTAGACTTCGTTTAGCGGCTGTAAAGCATCGTTATTCCGACAGCTTCACAAATTCCCATGTGTCATTCTTATCTGTACTGCCAAATTCGACTCCCGCTCCCGTATCGCAGAGAGCGCAGCCTTCAAGCACATCAAGAGTGGTCATTATCCTGTACCCGCCCTTCTTTTCCGAAAGGGTGAATGAGAAATTCTTGTTCTCTGTCGGTACTACGCCCCATTCAGACCTGTAGAGAGCCGCCGTATCATAGACAGGGCTCTTTTCCGCCCTGATAAGCTCGGTCTCATCAAGCTTCGGTATGATCTTGAAGCATCCCTTATCCGCAGCGCTTATATCATAGACTATATCCCACTGCACATTCTTTTGGGAAATATCGGGATCTGATACGGTAAGCAGTGCGGATGCGCCTGCGCGGTCGCTTTTTTCCGAGGCACAGAGATATCTGTCGGTAGCTGTGTTTCTGATGGTGTATGTACCGAGCCTTACAGGCGAACAGAGCATCTTCCACATTGACGGGAACATTCCCTTTTTCTTTCCGCCGTCCCTTGTGTCGATTATTTCACCCCTGAAGAAGGCTTCATAATAATCACCTATGAAATCGGGATATCTCCCGGGGACATATTTCCATTTCAGACCGTTCTCGGGATTGGTAAGATATGTATCCCCGCCTTCTTCTGTCTGTCTGAGATACTCAAGTCCCGTTTTGCCCTTCACCTGATACTCATGACATGTGGGAAAACGTTCATCCCCGGTGATAAGCTTTGCGGGGATATCTATCTGATGAATGAATTCATGTGTGATAAATCCGCATGTCCACGGCTCTTTTCTCTCTTCTTCGAGAGGAGTGCCGCTGTTTATCTTCCTTATCTCTGCACTCACATCAAGGGGGAATACACAGGACTGCCCGTAATCCGACAACAGCAGATTTGTTCCTGTAGTGCCGTAGCCCACCTCTCTGCCGCTGAAAAAGAAGACCGAATCAAATTCATCTGCGGGTATCCGCTTTGAGGATTCTTTGCTTACTTCATCATAACCAAATCCTGCTGCAGGCAGTGTCATTGCATCATCTATCCGCAAAGTGTACGGCTCTATCTTCACGCTGTGATCCGTCATCTCTTCGATGCTCTGTTTGAATCTGAGTATGCTGTGATCAATGACCCTGTCGGTATCAGAGCCACTGATTATCCTGAAGTTCTGATCTTTGCCGTCTATATTCATCGTGACATTGGTGCACTTTACGAATAATACCCTGAGTGCTGTTTCCTCGCTTGCACAGCTGCCGCTTTCATAGTCTGAGACAACGGCCTCATGCATAGCAGTGATAGTGCCCAGTTCCTGCTCTATACCGTATGTATTACGAGCACAGGCAGGCGAAGTAAGAAGTGAGCACGCAACAAACACTGCTGATAATATCTTTAACGGTTTTAATGTCATATCCATCACCATATTCTGATACCGAACGGTCGATACCGTATCTTACAGATAATTTCTTGTGCGGTCCATATCCGTTTCAAGGTCGGGATAATCAGCCCTGAGCCTTTCAAGCAGCACGGGGACAAGCGACTTATCCTCAACTATTTTCCTGAATTCCTCGGTGGTTATACCCACCAGCTGCAGAAATGCAAGCTCGCCGTATATGGTCTGTCTTGTCTTTACCTCCGTATCATTTACAACGACAAGAGCGGTTATCTGACATTCGGGCCTGCCAAGATTCAGTGACTGAGGATCATTCGCAGAGCCTACATACTGATTCGGTTCAAACCAGCGGTCGCTCCTGAATGTATATCTTGCAAGATTTCCCAGCATATTTGCCGCCCATCTACATTCATTCGGGGCTTCGTTTTTCAGCTTCATTGTCATCTCATAGCCCCATTTGCTGTACTCCTTGCCGAGGCTCTCCTCCACTGCATACAGCTCACTCATTCCGAATGTGACGATATGGCTGTAGCCTTTGGGCGATGTATATATGCTGTACCCGTCAAGATACTCGTTTCCACCGAACATGGCACGGCTTGTTATAACAGTCCCGTAGTGCTCGGGATTCTGATCGCCATACACTTCCTTGAAGCCTGCCTCTATCTCATCCCATCCGGGAGCCCATTCCTCGTCTTTTGCCTTTTCTCTGAATTCTTCAGGTGTCATAGTTGTTCTC
>CACZPE010000250.1 GCA_902782875.1 uncultured Ruminococcus sp.
CCTGTAGTTATCTCGCGTGTAGACAGCTTTTCAAGCACAAAGCCCGGCATACTCAGAAGTCTGAGCATGTTAGTGATATATGCTCTCTATTTGCCGACTGTTTTGGAAAGCGCATCATGAGTCATACCAAACTCTTCGTTGAGGCGCTTGTAACCTCTTGCTTCCTCTACAGGGTCCAGATCCTCGCGCTGTACATTCTCGATCATAGCGATCTTATTCATTTCCGCATCGTCTACATCGCGGACGATAACAGGCACCTCTGTAAGCCCTGCTATCTTGCTTGCACGCCAGCGGCGCTCGCCCGCAACTATCTGATAGGTAAGACCGTTAGGCAGAGGACGCACCATGATCGGCTGTATAACGCCGTTTTCTCTTATTGAATCCGCCAGCTCGTTGAGGCTGTCGCTGTCAAAATTGTTTCTCGGCTGCCCCTTGTTAGGCTCTATCTGAGTCAGCTTGAGCGTCTCTATATTCTCATTCGAGGAATTGTCCCCGAAAAGATCATCATATCCTTTTCCGAGAGCCATTATTTATTCCCCCTTTTCAGCAGTTTTCTGTCAGGCTTCACTTTTTTCTCGCCGTTGCGTCTGAGAAGCTCTTCGGAGAGTCTTTCATACGCATCTGCGCCCTTTGAGAGCCTGTCGTAATATATTATCGGCATACCGAAGCTCGGTGATTCGGATATCTTTACATTTCTCGGTATGCTCGTCTTGTACACCTGATCGGGGAAATGCTTTCTTACCTCATTTACCACCTGATTGGTAAGATTAAGTCTTGTATCAGCCATAGTAAATACTATGCCGCCTATTTCCAGATAGGGATTATAGTGCTGCTTGATCCTGCGTATGGATTCCACAAGCTGTGAAAGTCCTTCAAGAGAATAGAATTCGCACTGCAGGGGAATCATAACCTCATCTGCGGCACAAAGAGCATTTATGGTGAGCAGCGAGAGTGAAGGCGGGCAGTCGATGAGGATATAATCATAGTTATCCTTTATCGTGAGCAGCTGGCTCTTGAGCTTGTTTGCCCTGTCCTCCTCGGATGTGAGCTCCACCTCTGCGCCTGCAAGAGAAAGTGTGCTGCAGATAACGGAAACATTGGAAAACTCCGTTACTATAATAGCTTCTTCTATCCTGCATCTGCCCATAACTACATCATAGCTGGTAAGCGGAACAGCCTTTTTCTTGATGCCAAAGCCGCTTGTGGAATTGCCCTGAGGGTCCATATCGACACAAAGCACTTTCTTGTTCCTTATACCGAGCGAAGCGGCCAGATTGACCACTGTAGTGGATTTTCCGACTCCGCCTTTCTGGTTTGCTACAGCTATGATCTTCATTGAATATGATCTCTCCTTATATGTTCCACGTGGAACAATCTTGCCGAAATCTGCCAAAAAATAAAAGGGCGCATAAAGTGCGCCCTTTCAGAGCAGACCGTTACACTACTATTAGTATTATAACAGCATTCTCTTATTTATGCAATAGAAAAATCCAATTATTCCGAAATTTTCATCAAATTTTCCTTCTCGGGTATTTTTTCGGTGTTTCTGCAACCTTTTCTACGGTTATTATGCGTCTTTCATCTCCGCAGGGCAGAGTATATTTCCTGTCATCAGTCACTTTTCCGCCGAATATCTCAGCCTGCAGCGGATCAATATCCTCGTTCGGCCCTTTCATGGAGATAAATCTTCCTCCCACTTTTACAAGAGGAAGGCAGTATTCGCACAGCACAGGGAATGCTGCAACCGCTCTGGCACATGCCACGTCATATTTCTCGCGCATATCCCCTCTGCCTGCATCCTCAGCCCGAGAATGTATACATTTCATGGGATATGTGTTTTCAGCTACATTTGCAAGGAAGTCTATGCGCTTTCTCAGACTGTCAAGCAGCGTGATATCAAGTGACGGATCGTGTATCTTCATCACAACGCCGGGAAATCCCGCACCTGTGCCTACATCGATCACACTTTCACCGCTGTTTATCTGCGAGTATCTGAATATAAGCAGACTGTCGAGTATATGCTTTTCGGAAACCTCGGCAGGTTCTGTTATCCTTGTGAGATTCATCACCTTGTTCTTCTCCAGAAGCATACTTATATATCTGTCATATACAGCATATTCTTCATCATTCACAGTGATGCCGTAGGGCTCACAAAGTGTGTCAAATTCCTTTTTTGCGATAATAACCATATTTACACCATTATTTCAGGGACGCAAGCCATATAACAAGCACTGTAACATCAGCAGGGGATACTCCGGATATCCTGCTTGCCTCACCTATATTCTGCGGACGTATCTTGTTCAGCTTTTCAGCCGCTTCAAGAGAAAGTCCCCTCAGCTCCTTATAGTCGGTATCTGCAGGCAGCAGCTTTTCCTCCAGCTTTCTCAGCCTTTCGATATCCTCCAGCTGACGCTTTATATATCCTTCGTACTCTATCTGCAGTGCTGCCTGTTCCTTTACCTCATAGCTGAGCTCGGGGGCGGTCTCGTCAAATCCTATCACATCATCATATGTTATCTGCGGTCTCTTGATAAGCTCGCTTATCCTTACGGAATTCTCTATCGGGGATGTTCCCTTTTCCTCAAGCATTCTGTTGAGTTCAGCAGACGGCTTTACCGATGTTTTTTTCAGCCTGTGCACCTCTTTGTGTATCTGCTCCCATTTTTCGGTAAAGGCTCTGTACCTCTCATCCGAGATAAGCCCTACCTTGTATCCGATGGGGGTGAGTCTTTCATCGGCATTGTCCTGACGGAGTATAAGACGGTATTCACTTCTGCTCGTCATCATTCTGTAGGGATCGGTAACTCCCTTTATGACAAGATCATCAATGAGTGTTCCTATATATGACGATGAGCGCGACAGTGTTATCTGCTCCCTGCCAAGCACAGCGAGCGCGGCGTTTATACCCGCTATCAGGCCCTGTGCGGCAGCTTCCTCATACCCGGATGTGCCGTTGAACTGACCTGCGCCATAAAGGCCCTTCACTTTCTTGAATTCAAGAGTATGATACATCTCCGTCGGATCGCAGCAGTCATACTCTATAGCATAGGCATTGCGCATTATCTCAACATGCTCAAGTCCCTTTATGGTATGCAGAAACGCTATCTGCACATCCTCGGGGAGAGATGATGACATTCCCTGAAGATAATATTCATCCGTACCCAGTCCCATAGGCTCAATAAAGAGCTGGTGGCGGGGGCGTTCCGAAAAGCGCATGATCTTATCTTCTATAGACGGACAGTATCTTGGTCCTACTGCGTGTATCCTTCCCGAATACAGAGGCGACCTGCCGATATTGTCTCTTATAACTTTATGAGTTTCTTCATTTGTGTAGGCTATATAGCACGATACCTGATTCCTGAGGGAATATCTGTCGGTCTCAAAGGAAAAGGGTTGTATATCCTCGTCGCCGTCCTGTTTTTCCAGGCGGTCAAAATCTATGCTGCGCCTGTGCACCCTTGACGGTGTGCCTGTCTTGAAACGTCTTATCGTAAGACCTGCTTCCTCAAGACTCTTTGTGAGATACTTTGCAGGCAGAGTAGCATCAGGACCGCTTTCATAGGACACATCGCCTATATGTATAACACCGCCGAGATATGTGCCTGTGGCGATTATCACTTTTTTCACGCTATAGTATGCTCCGAGAGCAGTTGTGATACCCTTTATCTCACCGTCTTCAACAGTTATTCCCGCTACCTCGGCTTGTTTTATAAAGAGGTTTTCCTGCTCCTCACAGACTTTTTTCATATAGTTGTGATACATGACTCTGTCTGCCTGCACTCTGAGCGAATGAACAGCAGGGCCTTTTCCGCGGTTTAGCATACGGCTCTGTATAAAGCACTTGTCAGCAGATTTTCCCATCTGGCCGCCAAGTGCATCTATCTCTCTCACAAGATGGCCTTTTGCAGTACCGCCTATAGACGGATTGCAGGGCATATTCGCAATGGAGTCGAGGGATATTGTAAAGAGCGCTGTCCTTACACCGAGTCTTGCACTTGCAAGCGCTGCTTCAACTCCTGCATGGCCTGCTCCGACAACAGCCACATCAAATTCATCTACATAATAACTCATAATATATCCTTAGATCATATCAGATGTTTCAC
>CACZPE010000251.1 GCA_902782875.1 uncultured Ruminococcus sp.
CCGAACGGTGCTCACGCTTTATTATGGGGCGTTCACGGCATATCACCTGTATGGAGTTGAAGCATCCGTTCCATATACATATACAGGCGAGCGCAAATGCGCCTATAAGGGTACCCTCCATAGACAGGCCGATATTTTTTGCAACGACAAGGGATACAAGATATGCTATGACCGCAGCCATGGGCATTACCTTCCAGTCGTTCTGGTATATCAGCATCCTGAACATTTTACCGAGGTATACCGCAGTCTGCTCGGCTCTTCCGGTACGTATGACCTTTTTCTTCATTATGCGCTCACCTCCGTCTGTGCAAGTGCGGCATACTTCTCAACAAATTCCTCTGCTCTGCCTTCTCCGCCCTCTTCCTTCTGGTTTATGGCGAGAAGTATCTGCTCCATGGAGGATTTGCCGAAAAACTCATACGCCTTGTCAACACTTCCGTAGTATGCGAGCCGTCCTGTGCGGTTGCTGTCCTTTGCAAGGACTATCACATCATCAAACAGGTCGATGACTCTGTCGGGGGTATGTGTTATGACCATGACTATCTTGTTTGTGTCTGCGATGGAGCGCAGGCTTTCAAACAGCTCTCTTGCAACGATGCCGTCAAGACCCGAATCGGGTTCGTCGAGTATGAACAGCGACGGATTGGAGATATACTCCATAGCGATGGAAAGTCTCTTTCTCTGGCCGCCCGAAAGCTTGTCAACAAGGTTGTTTCTCACAGCCCACAGGCCGAATTTGTTCAGCACGCCGTTTACTCTTTCCTTTTTCTCCGCAAGCTTCATGTACATGGGGAGTCTGAGGGAGGCCGCATCAGCTATCGTGCGGTACACTGTGTCATTGCCCCTCATAAGGTCCTGCTGGGGCACAAAGCCGATATCGTATTTCATGCTCTTGTATTTCGTGTATACATTGTCGTTACCGAGCAGGATCTCTGCATTTGCCTTCTCATAGCCCGTTACGGCATTGAGAAACGTGGTCTTGCCGGCACCTGAGCCGCCGAGAAGCAGCACCATATGCCCCTTGGGTATGGTGACACTGATATCCTTTAGCAGTGTCTTTGTGACTATGAGATTTGACACCTTGCGCTCTCTGATATTAACAGACAGGTCCACGCCCGCGCTGCTGTCGTCGAATACCGTGCTGTCGTTCATGCTCTTTTCCACGGGGACAAGCTTTTTGCTGAAGCCCCATATGAACGCCATAGGCCCGTCAAAAACCGCCCATGGGATTATCCACAGCCTGCTCTTGCCGAATTTCTCGATAAGGCCGATATATATCCTCAGCCTGTATACTATATAGGCGATATAGATCACCTCATAGGCGAACCAGAATATGGTGAAATTCCCCAGCGCCTCAAAGGGGCTGCCTTCTATTCCTGTGAGCGTAGCAAATACCGCTGCGATATTGCCGACACCGCTTAGTATCATAAAGGTGCGTCCGTCTATTTCCCTGTCGGCTATCTCTCCGAGCACATATGCATTTTTGAAAGGGATAAGCGACAGCCAGCCCTTTCTGCCCATTTTGACAAACAGAGCCCATGTACCGGCATAATAAAGGATAACGTTCAGTAAGTTGAATATATTGTATATATCTATACCTGTATACAGCTCATTCATCTCATCCATATCATCCATCTCCGTTTCTGTATAAATTTCTTAACAGCTGAAGCCCTCACTTATGAACTGTCTATATCCTATTATAATATATAATTGCGTATTTGTACATAGTTTTTTGAATTTTTTTGCAAAATCCAGAAGTTTTTATGCGTATAAAACAAAATCAGCATTTCCGATGTAGCGGAAATGCTGAAAAATCATCTGTATCTTACGTCCTTGTACTTTTTGCGCTTTGCCTTGTACATCTTTTCATCGCTGAGCTTGAGCAGATCCTCAAGACGGCTTATCTCGGATGCCTTCTTAACGGAATATCCGCAGCTTGCATTGAGCTTGTACTCCTTGTCCGCGGTGCTGTTGAACTTCGCCAGTCCCTCTTCAAGGCGCTTGGAGAAAAGCTCTGCCTGCTTCTTATCATAGCCCACAGCCAGCACATAGAATTCATCTCCGCCGGTTCTGCCCGCAATAGCGCCGTCGGTGCAGCATGACTGTATTATATCTGCAAGAGCCTTTATCGCATAGTCACCCTCGGCATGGCCGTAGTCATCGTTTATGGCCTTGAGCCTGTCCATATCGATCATGACTGCAGCAACAGACTTATCGGGATCCTTGCAGGCTTCGCTGAATATCTTCTCGGACTGCTGCTCAAAGCCCCGTCGGTTGAGAAGGCCTGTCAGCCTGTCATGGGTGCTTTCCTTCTCCAGATCGCGCACGAGAGTGCGTATGCTGTTCTTATGAAGCAGTGTCTCAAAGGATACAGCGATATTTACCGTCCATATCTTATAGAACTCATTGAAGGGCTCGTCGCCCACCATCTTTATGACTGAATAACCGAAGCAGTGTTCACTGAAATGGATATGGGACATGAATATGCACTGAGGATCTTCATCTGTGTCCTCGGGCAGAAGTGTATCAAGGTCCAGGTATTTCTCAGGGCGCACCGTGGTGCCGCTCTTGTCTATCCACAAAGCAGGGTATACCTTCTGAGTGGGAGCGAGTATCTCCTTCTCGTAGGATTTGTTGCCCTCCTCGTCAACGTACACATACACCATGAATTTGTCATATCCGCCGATATTCACGCCGTATCTGGCAAATTTCTCCTCTATCTCCTCTGCTCTGTCGATGCGGTTCATCTCAAGCATCGCAGACTCGGTATCATAGATATAATAGAGGTAGTTCAGGGTATGAGCAAAGGACTCGTTTGCCTTGTAGCTCTGTCTATCCTCCTCTATTGTCAGACAGCCGCAGGATGCGCGGTATCTGTTTGTCGTGGGAAGGATATTTACTCTCTCACACACTCCGCCGCTGTTTACAGTCTCGATTATATCCATGGCTCTTTCGGAAAGCAAGGTGTTATCCTTATCTATAGTGGTGATGCCGGGGCAGTGCATCATGGCCTCGTATACACCGTCACAGCCCGATACCCTGATCTGCTCGGGTACCTTTATACCCATCAGTATAAACGCTTCACTCAGGGACATGGCCATGAAATCATTTGCGCATATAACAGCCTGCGGCCTTTCCTTGCACTTGTTCCAGAAAAAGTCCGCTGCCTCCCCGCCTTTATTATACCAGAAATCGCCGTGGAATACGCCCACGCCGTCTTCGGGAAGGCCGTTTCTTTTCATCGATTCCCTGAATATCTTAAGACGCTCCACCGCATCTACATGGTCTTCTATACCCGACATATATCCTATCTTGGTAAAGCCGTGAACTTTAACGAAGTGATCAACCATTTCTTCAAATCCGTTGCGGTTGTCGAAATGTATCTCATAAAATTTTTCAGTGGGAGAACCGAGCATGATGGCAGGACATGAGACCTGTTCAAGCCTGCTGTACACCCTGTCGGCTATACCCTGTATAACTACGTTGTTATTGTCAAAGATAACACCGTCCAGCTTTTCAAAGGGGATTATATCAATAAAGTGATTTTCATATCTGCCATAATCATGGTACTCTTTGCCGATAATGCCCACAAGATTGAATACTATCAGGTTGTATCCTCTTTTTTTGGCACTTATGGTTATATTACGGCAGAGATCCTTCTGATAGTTCCCTGTAACACCGCACATTATCAAACCTATAGTCTTCCTGCCGTTTATCATGTCTTTCACCCCTATCCCGAAAAAAGGATATCTGCAATTATTTTATCACATATTTTTTCTGAGTTCAAGTACATTTACAAAAAAAACCTCTCCCTGACATGCGGAAAAGGTTTTTTATAGGGCTCCTGTCAGCCGCACTCCCCCTGCTGTGCGGCTGACGGACACCAGATACCGATAGTATCGGTATTAAGGATCTTATTCCTTTACGCCGCCTATGGTCATACCTGCAACGAAGTATCTCTGCAGGAAAGGATAGAGGCAGACGATGGGAAGAGCTGTAACAACGGTAGCAGCTGCTCTCATTGTTCTCGGGGTAACCATATTGTTTGCTTCCTTCATGATCTCCGCATTTGCATTGTTGTTTGTAACGGAGGAAAGAAGCTTCATGAGCTCATACTGAAGTGTGGTAAGATTGTCGCTCATTCTGTTGTAGAGCATTGCATCGAACCAGGAGTTCCACTGTCCAACTGCCGAGAAGAGCGATACGCAGGCAATAACGGGCATGGAAAGAGGGAATATTATCCTGAAGAATATAGTGAAGTGTCCTGCTCCGTCGAGCTCGGCAGATTCACTGAGGGATTCGGGGATACCATTCATGTATGTTCTGAGCACGAGCATATTCCATGCACTTACCATACCGGGGATGATGTATACCCAGAAGCTGTTTGTAAGGCCGAGGGACTTGTAAACGAGGAATATGGGGATAAGACCGCCGTTTACATACATCGTGACAACATAGAGCATGGAAAGGGGCTTCTTGAATACGAATGACTTACGGCTGAGCACATATGCAAGAAGAGCTGTGCAGAGAGTAGAGGATACAGTACCGATGACCGTTCTGAGAACGGAGATTATAGCACCCTGCTTCATACTCTGCTTTGCAAGAACTGTCTGATAGTTATAGAGAGTGAACTTTCTGGGGAAGAAAGTGATGCCGCCTCTGAGAGCATCTATACCATCATTGAATGACATAGCGATCTGGTTTATGAGGGGATATATCTCTATAAGTATAAAGAGTATAAGTATTATCGTATTTACCGTATCAAAGATTATATCGCCTTTGGTACGTCTGCTGAACAGATTTCCTGAGCCGTTGCCGACCTCATCGGGCTTTTTGAGTCCCATTGCTTTCATACCGGATTCTTTAACTGCCATAGTAGTACCTCCGATCAGAACAGCGACTCTTCGCCGATCGCCTTGGAACCTGCATTGGCGATTGCAATAAGGGCTATACTTACAACGCTCTTGAATATACCTGCTGCGGTACCGAGTGAATAGTCACCGCCGCTGATACCGAACTTAAGAACATAGATATCTATCGTCTGTGCAACACTCTGTACCAGACCGTTACCCAACAGGTACTGTACTTCGAATCCGGCGTTGAGAACGTTACCGATATTCATTATAAGAAGTATCATGATTGTAGGCTTGAGGCCGGGGAGTGTGATGTGCCAGATCTTTGCAAGTCTGCCTGCACCGTCGATGGAAGCAGCTTCATAAAGGTCGGGGTTGATGGATGTGATGGCTGCGAGATAAATGATGGAGTTCCAGCCTGTTTCCTTCCACAGGTTCGAGAACGTGACTATCCACCAGAAGTATTTCGGGTAGGCCAGCCAGTTGATGGGTTCCTTGAGGATATGAAGTCCTACGAGGACATCATTGAGAACGCCGTTTTCCATGGAGAGTACATCGAAGCAGATACCTGTAACGATGATCCAGGAAAGGAAGTGGGGAAGATATGATACTGTCTGGATGAACTTCTTTCCCTTGAGGTTCCAGAATTCATTCAGGAGTATTGCAAAGAGTATAGCGCATACAGTACCAAAAATAAGGTTCATGGCACCCATGCAGAAAGTGTTTCTAATTACCTTGAGGAATATCTCATCCTTGAAAAGTCTCTCAAACTTGCCCATACCTACAAACTTGGAATGGAAGAAGCCATCCTTGGGCTTGTAGTTCTGGAATCCCATGATCCAGCCGAAAAGCGGAACATAGCAGAATATGATAGCATAAATAACAAAAGGAATGCCCATAAGGATCAGCGTTTTCTGATTCTTCAGCACTTTCTTGGTTATCGCTGTCTTAGCCATTTAATTATCACCGTACCCGTTATCCTCTCACTGCTGCAAAACTCACAGACACCCTTGACAAGTCAAGACTGTCTGTCGGTTTTGCAAAAGTGGATTTAGTTGTAATGTTGTTTTCGGGCAGACCTTTCAGCCTGCCCGAAATCCAACAC
>CACZPE010000252.1 GCA_902782875.1 uncultured Ruminococcus sp.
GTCTGGGTATCCCCTATCCCGATCCCTCAGGCGTAAAAAACGACCCAAGAGGCTTCTACAGCGTCATAGAGGACCGCAGAGGCGATCTGTATGTACATATAAACATCTCAGGCCAGCATAAGGATGCACCTGTGGATATACAGGAAGAAATCCCTGTTGTGACCCTATCTCTCGAAGAAGCCTGTCTCGGCACAAAGAAGACAGTACAGCTTGACCTGTACGATATCTGCCCCGAATGCAGCGGTAAGAGCCTGACTTCGGGCGAAAACTGCCCGAAATGCGGCGGTACGGGACGTTGTCTCAGGAATACCGCCATTGATATTCAGATACCCGCAGGTATAGATGACGGGCAGGCACTTCAGATACGCGGCAGCGGACATCTGCTCAGCGATCTTAAGACAAAGGATACTCTGACCATAAATATCCATGTAGAAAAGGATCCAGAGCTTGAACGCGACGGCGTTGACATCCATTCCGAAATAACGGTACCTGCGGAAACGGCTGCAAAAGGCGGTGTCGTTACCATAAGATGTATTGACAGTATCACTGATATAAAGATCCCCTCCGGATTAAAAGACGGAACTGTATTCAGGCTCGGAGGTAAGGGCGTATACAATCTTGCAAGGACCCGGCGCGGCGATCATTATGTGACGATACATATTGATGGTCAGAACCATGCTGAAGCTGCTGCGGAAAACCGCTCCGCGGATAATCACAATTCACTGACCTTATCATTTGCGGAGAGCTGTCTCGGCTGCCAAAAGAATATCACCTATGAGGTATACGACCTCTGCCCTAAGTGCAGGGGGAAGAAGACCTTTCTTTTCGGTCAGTGCAAAAAATGCAGCGGTGAGGGGCGCATACCCGTAAAGAAGACCATAAACTACCGTATCCCTCCTTTATATAAAGACGGAGAGACAATGTGCCTGCGCGGCATGGGAGATGTAAGGACTGACGGCTCGGGGACAAGAGATAATCTTGACATAGTCATCCATGTCGATGCCCATCCCCTGTTCAGACGCGACGGAAATGACATTCTCTCCGATATATCCGTACCGCAGGACATAGCGGAACACGGAGGAGATATTGATATCGAATGTATAGACGGCACCGTAAGATATCACATACCGCCCGACACAAAGGAAGGCACAGTACTCAGACTGCAGGGAAAAGGTGCGATCTTTCTCAGACCGAAACAAGCCGATATTCTGGAGATATTCGACGCATTCTTTTATAACCGAGGCCCTTCCCCCGACCGCTTTGAACGCGCCGATCACTGTGTGCGTATACATATTGAAAAAAAGCCCGGATGACCGGGCTTTTTTATATATCATATTACTTGTAGAATTTCTCTATCCTGTCCATCCTTGCGGTCATATTGCGCAGTATCATATCACATACCGTGATCGCTGTCATAGCCTCAACTACGACTACCGCACGAGGCACGATGATAGGATCATGCCTGCCCTTTACGGATATTGTGATATTCTCGCCCTTTTTGTTGACGGTATGCTGCTCAGAAGCAACAGACGGTGTCGCCTTGAAGGCTGCGCGGAGGATGATATCCGAGCCGTCGCTCATACCGCCCATAATGCCGCCTGCATGGTTGGAAGTCTTTACGGGTCTGCCGTTTTTCATCTCAAAGCCGTCATTGTCCTCAAGACCTGTAAGCTTTGCGGCATTCATGCCCTCGCCTATCTCAAAGCCCTTGACTGCGCCTATTGAGAATATCGCCTTTGCAAGCTCAGCATCGAGCTTGTCAAAAACCGTCTCGCCGACTCCCGCAGGCATACCGCTGACTATACATTCCACAACTCCGCCTGCGGAGTTTTTCTGCTCCATGAGCTCCTCAAGATAGCCTTCAGCTCTTGCGGCAGCCTCTGCATCGGGCATATAAAGCCTGTTTCTCATGATCTCGTCACGGTCGAAGGAAGATATCTCTATATCCCCTACCGAACGCGTATACGCCGTCACGGTTATACCAAGGGATGAGAGCAGCTTTGCGGCGACTGCGCCTGCAGCCACCCTTGCAATAGTCTCTCTGCCCGACGAACGCCCTCCGCCTCTGTAATCGCGGAAGCCGTATTTCTCGTCAAACGTGAAGTCCGCGTGCCCGGGGCGGTAATACGATGCTATCTCACTGTAATCAGCCGAACGCTGTGTCTTGTTTCTTACGAGCATAGATATTGGCGTACCGGTGGTCTTTCCCTCAAATACGCCCGAGAGTATCTCTATCTCATCCGCCTCATTACGGGGAGTGGAGAACTTTGACTGTCCGGGTCTGCGTCTGTCCATAAAAGGCTGTATATCAGCCTCTGAAAGCTCTATACCCGCAGGGCAGCCGTCTATGACCACACCTACGCCCTTGCCGTGAGATTCACCCCATGTTGTTATTGTAAATATCCTGCCGAATACAGATCCCATTATAACACCGCCGTTATGTCTTAATATCAAAACAGGCGGGAGTATCTCCCGCCTGTTGGTTATCTTACTTGCCGAGAGCCTTCTTGACTGTTGCTGTGATATTGTCAGCGCTCAGGCCGAATTCCTTGAGAAGGTCAACAGCAGGTCCGGAGTGACCGAATACATCGTTCACGCCGATCTTGTAAACGGGAACGGGATGCTCCTCGGTTACAACATCTGCTACAGCCGAGCCGAGACCGCCGATTATGCTGTGCTCCTCTGCGGTTACGATAACGCCTGTTTCCTTTGCTGCCTTTATTATGATATCCCTGTCAATGGGCTTGATGGTGTGGATATTGATAACTCTTGCGTTGATGCCCTCAGCCTTGAGAGTATCAGCAGCGATAAGAGCCTCATTTACCATAAGACCTGTTGCTATGATGGATATATCGTTGCCCTCACGGAGAGTAACGCCCTTGCCGAGCTCGAACTTGTAGGTCTCCTTGTCGTTGAATACAGGTACTGCAAGTCTGCCGAATCGCATATATACAGGGCCTTCAAACTCGAGAGCAGCGCGTACAGCTGCCTTAGCCTCAACGTCATCAGCAGGATTGATGATAGTCATGCCGGGGATAGTTCTCATAAGAGCGATATCCTCGTTGCACTGATGTGTTGCACCGTCCTCGCCGACAGAGATGCCTGCGTGTGTAGCGCCTATCTTTACGTTGAGATGAGGATAGCCGATGGAGTTTCTTACTATCTCAAATGCTCTGCCTGCTGCAAACATAGCGAAGGAGCTTGCGAAAACCTTCTTGCCTGTAGAAGCGATACCTGCTGCAACGCCCATCATATTAGCCTCTGCGATACCGCAGTCAATGAAACGCTCAGGGCATGCCTTCTTGAATATACCTGTCTTGGTAGCTGCTGCAAGGTCAGCATCAAGAACGATGAGATCGGTGAATTCAGAGCTGAGCTCTGCGAGAGCCTCACCATAGCTCTCTCTGGTTGCCTTTTTTACTATATCAGCCATGATCTTAACCCTCCAATGCCTTCAGAGCGGCTTCAAGCTCGCCCATAGCCTGTTCGTACTGCTCCTTGTTGGGTGCACTTCCGTGCCAGCCTACCTGATTTTCCATAAAGGAAACGCCCTTGCCCTTAACACTCTTCTGGATGATGGCAACAGGCTGTCCGCTTACCTTCTCAGCCTCATTGAATGCAGCCTCGATAGAATCGAAATCATGTGCATCCATAGTGATGACATGCCAGTTGAATGCCGCAAACTTGTCTGTTATGGGCATAGGAGACATAACATCAGTGATCTTGCCGTCTATCTGCAGTCCGTTGTTGTCAACGATAGCTACGAGATTGTCAAGCTTGTAGTGAGCAGCAAACATAGCTGCCTCCCATACCTGGCCCTCTTCTATCTCACCGTCGCCGAGGATGGTGTATACCTTGTAGCTTTCATCGGAGAGCTTGCCGGAAAGAGCCATACCGCACGCTGCGGATATGCCCTGTCCGAGAGAACCTGTGGTCATATCTACGCCGGGGATATGCTTCATATCGGGATGACCCTGAAGTCTGGAACCGATCTTTCTGAGAGTCTTGAGCTCATCAGCCTCAAAGAAGCCTCTCTGTGCGAGCACGGAGTAGAGTGCAGGCGCAGTGTGGCCCTTGGAGAGCACGAGTCTGTCTCTGTCGGCCATCTTCGGGTTCTTGGGATCAATGTGCATTTTGTGGAAATAAATGTAGGTGAGAACATCAGCTATCGAGAGCGAGCCGCCGGGATGACCGGACTTAGCATTATAAACGCCTTCGATTATCCCCATTCTTACCTTGCAGGCAGTTACCATAAGCTGCTTTTTGAGTAATTCGTCCATAATTACTTTCCTTTCTGATCGTTAGCCTAATACCAGATCAATAATATCCGCAACGCTGCCGCCCTCGCAGTCGCTGGGCGTAACAACATTGCATATTTCCTTCACACAGTCGCGGGCATTTGACGGAGACGCCGCAAAGTCTGCGTACTGCAGCATGGTCAGGTCATTGTCGTAGTCCCCCATCGCAACGGTCTCTGCATTTTCGAGCCCGTATATGGACAGGAGCTTTTTCATAGCGGTGCCTTTTGAGCAATCCTTCGGAAGCATTTCCGCAAACGTCGGCGCGGATACCACGAAATCGGCATCTACACCGCTGATACCGCTGCAATAGCCTATAAAGCTGTCTATGAGCTCCTCCGGCATTGCATAGAGTATCTTTGAGATATCTCCCTCAGGCAGACTGTCAAAGCTGTCAACAGGTGTGCCTGTAAACCCTGCCTTCTTCCAGTGCATGCGCTCGGTATCGTTGATATTGATATCATATATGCCATGCGGCATACATATCTCGGCGCAGGCTCCCGGAAACCGCTCCAGAAGCTCTTCTGTGACCTTTCCTGCCATACTTCTGTCAAGTGATCTTGACCACGCTGTACTGTCGGTGCCGCAGTCGTATATCATGCCGCCATTGCAGAGTATACACGGGCAGTCGAGCTTTATGGGCTCGAAATAATGGCGTGTTGCCTGTATTATCCTGCCTGTAGCGACTACGAACATTCCTCCCGCTCTGCGAAGTCTTGCGATCGCATCAAGATTTCTCTGTGAGACAGTCTTGTCGTGATTGAGCAGCGTGCCGTCCATATCACTGAAAAAGACTATCTTCGACTTATCCTCAAACATCTTTCCTTACCTTTTCCAGAACGTCCAGGAAATACTGCGGAAGCTCTCCTGACCATTCCATATATTCAAAAGTGACAGGATGGACAAAGCCCAGTTTATATGCATGAAGGCACTGTCCCTCTATCCCTCTGAATTCTTTGCCATACACATCGTCACCGAGTATCGGATGA
>CACZPE010000253.1 GCA_902782875.1 uncultured Ruminococcus sp.
CGGTGTTACTTCATATGATGAGCCATCAATACATTCTGAAAGCGTATTCAATGTAGTAGGCATGGTAATGGTTTTGCCGTTTATCTGTATCAGATCAGCGACATTATCAATCATGATAGGCTCAGGCTTTTTAGAATTCGTAGCCTCATCTGATTGCTGTACCGTAACGGTCTGAGAAGAAGATTCGGTGGTAACGACGTTTTCGTTATTCGCTGTAGAACCGCATGCGGTCATGGTTACAGTCACAATAAGCGCAGTGACCGCAGCTGTAAATTCTGTTATTGTCATATTGCTCCCCCGGGGTGTTTGTACAGGTCTGATGCGCGGACAACTCCACACTCCAAACTCCACACTTTTTACATCATATTCATAAGCTTGTTTGTGAGCCGTTCCTCTGTTTCAAAGCGGCCTCTGAGAGTTATTGTCTTGGTGAGAGCGGGCTTTTTTATGCCCCTTGCACTCATGCAGCTGTGTCTGCCTTCGATTATAACGGCAACATCGGGGGTATCAGCGGCAAGGCTCATTATTTCCGCGATATCAGTGCCGATCCTCTCCTGAAGCTGCAGTCTCTTGCACGCCATATCGGCTATGCGGGCGATCTTTGAGAGGCCCAGGACCTTGCCCCTGGGGATATATGCCACAGCTATCTTCATATCATACATCAGAGCCATATGGTGCTCGCAGTAGGAAAAGCAGTCTATATCCTTTACAAGGACGATATCATCCGATGTGCTCATGCCGAAGGACTTGTTGAACATATCCGCTATCTCTTTGTTTGTATAGCCCGTGCCTTCAAATACCTCCGCACACATGCGTGCGACTCTTTCGGGAGTTTCGCGCAGACCCTCCCTGTCGGGGTCGTCGCCTATGGCCTTTATTATTCCTCTGACGTGTTCTTCTATCGCCTGTGTGTCTATCATTGTCATACTCCTCTTTTATCCGGGTCCCACACTATCTTGTGGAGCTGAAGCTGCAGCTTCACACCGTTGAGGCGGTTATCAAGCATGAACTCCACTATCTCCTGCGGGGTTATCTTTCCCCATACGGGGCTTATATGTATATGGCAGGAAAGCTTATATTCCCTCATCACTTCAAGGGCTCTTTCAAGATCCTGTCGGTCTCCTGCCACAAATTTTACTGTATCATCTGCCGAGAGCGCACGGTAGTTGGCTGTTATCATACGGCTTTCCATACCGCTTGAGGGCAGCTTGTAGTCTATGGTCAGCACGGGCGCGGGAACTATGTCCCTGCATATGCTTATATCGATGCATCCCGAGGTCTCTATCTCCACACGCACGGCAATCTTTGCGAGCCTTTCGAGAAGTGTCCGTATACCCTTTGCCGCAAGGGGTTCACCGCCTGTGAGAGTGACGTTTGTGATGCCTGTCTGCAGTATCTGCTCCGCTATCTCGTCCTCTGTCATAAGGGTATGCTCGCTGTCATACGACAGGGCGTATGCGGTGTCACAGTAGCTGCATCTGAGAGGGCATCCCACAAGGCGGACAAATACTGCAGGCTCGCCTGCGCGTTCGCCCTCGCCGTTTATGCTGACAAAAATCTCCGATACCTTATACTGCATCTGAATACTCCGCGCTGTTGCCGGGCGTTTCGTATACTGTCAGAGAGACCATACGGTAGCCCATGCCCTTCATCCTGTCGTGTATGTATTTGGCAAGATTTTCCGCTGTCGGCCTGAAGGGCACTGCAAGTATCCTGAAGCCCTCATCATTCAGTGCATCTACGGTGCGGGGCTTAAGTGAGCCCTCCTCATATATGAGTATATGATCAAGGCTGTCGGCTATGCTCTTAAGATCGCGCTTAAGGTCGCCGAAATCGACGATCATGCCGCGCTGCTGACCCTCCGTCACAAGCTCGCCTGTGACCTTTGCCTCTATATGCCAGCGGTGGCCGTGGATATTTGAGCATTTGCCCTCATATCCGTACAGAAAATGTGCGGAATCAAAATCTGCCTGTGCTGTAAGTGTATACATCTTTAGTTACCCTTGTTCTTCTTTTCGAGTGCAAGCTTGTCGGATGTCTCGGTAAGAGACTGCTCGCTGGGCTTGTGAAGAGCGTCGTATTCTATTACGAATTCCATAGCATCTGCTTCCCTGAGCGGCTTGCTCATGAGATAGCCCTGGATGTAGTCGCATTTGAAGTCAGAGAGGATCTTGTACTGTTCAAGGCTCTCAACGCCCTCTACGACGGTCTTTATGCCAAGCTCGCGCACCATGCCGATTATGGAGCTTGCTATCTGATAATCCTTCTTCTTGCTGCCGATCTCGTCTACAAAGCTCTTGTCCACCTTGAGTGTCTTTATGGGCATATCCTTAAGATAGCTGAAGGAGGAATAGCCCGTGCCGAAGTCGTCAAGAGCCAGCGCTATGCCCAGATCAGCCAGCTGCTGCAGCTTCTTGCCGTTCTCGCCCTCGAGTATATCCACAAAGCTTGTCTCTGTGAGCTCTATCTGCAGATTGGCGGGATTTATGCGGTAAAGACTTATCATGTACATGATCTTTGACATGAAATCCGAGCGCTTGAGCTGTATCGCTGATACATTTATCGACATGATGATGTCCTTGTTGTACTCGTTCATCTGTCTGAGAGCCTTGCAGCCGTTTTCGAGTACCCATGTGCCGATCTTTTCCATAAGGCCGGTCTCCTCGGCTACCTCTACAAAGCTTGCGGGAGATACGTATCCGAGCTCGGGATTTTCCCAGCGCACAAGGGCTTCAAATCCGTGCAGCACGCCGTTCTCAACTGATACGATAGGCTGGAATACAAGGAACAGCTCCTTGTTCTCGACTGCCATATTGAGCTTCTGTGCGATGGTGGACTTGTTGAGCACCTTCTCGTGCAGGGAGGTGTTGAAGTATTCGGTATGGCCCTTGCTCTTCTCCTTTGCTCTCTGCATGGCGATATCCGCATCACGAAGGAGCATATCAAGATTGGTATCGTCATCGGGATATACGGATATACCTGTGGAGAACTGGGCATAGAGCTTGTTGTTGAGTATCTCTATGGGCTGACGGAACTGATCCCTTATTTTCTTTACGACCTCTTTGAGCTTTACTTCATAGTCCTCAGTGTCAAGCTCTGTCACTACAACGAATTCATCACCGCTGAAGCGGAATACTCTCGGCATGACCTTCTTTATCCTCTGGCCGAATTCACGCAGGAACGCATCTCCCTGCTTGTGGCCGAGTGTCTCCGTTATCCACTTGAAGTTGTCTATATCTATGAAGAGCAGCGCGAAACGGTCGTTGTCATCGCCTCTTACAGCTGCCAGGTCCTCGATGTATTCATACATCTTGTAGCGGTTGTAAAGGCCTGTCGTGGCATCGAGATTCACATAGTCATCGATGACGGCGTTCTTGTCCTGCAGCGTCTGTGCAAGGTCATCCACCGATCTTGCGATAAGTCCTATCTCATTCTCGGATGTGGAGTTTATGCGGAAATTGTAGTTGCCCGCGGATATCTGAGCGATAGAGCTTGAAATCTCCGGGATATCCTTTGCTTCGTGGCGTATCGCATTGAGTGTGGCGATGGTCTGCAGTACGAAAAGGCAGGCAAGTATGATGACCTGCTGGGTGTACATCCTTGTGAAGTCGCCCATTGCGATATTGCCGTCAAAAAGCACGGATATGACCCAGCCCGAGGCCAGCTTCTGGTTGTAGAAATAATGTGTTGTCTTGCCCGAATGGAACTGGAGTATATTCCCTCTTTCGGTAAGGCCTATCTCGGAAAGCTTTATGTCAGCATTAGACATGAGTGCATCAACGCCCACAGGGGAGAAGACCACTTTGCCGTTGGGATCGTATATTACCGCGTATGCGCCCTCGTTTGAGAGGTTGCGGCTTACGTATTCGCCCATGCAGGGGATGTTTATCTTGATATATACCATTCCGCTGTTGGGAGAGGAATCGTATCTCTGTGACATTATGAAACCGAGCTTTTCGCTGTAGGTCAGCGAATAGCTGGGCGGGAATGCTGAGCGTATATTCAGCAGTTCGGAGGGGTCGGCCTTGCCGTTTTTGTCTATACATTCCCCCGACGATGCAAAGAACCATATGTTGTCTATCATATCCGAGCCCGATACAACAGAGTTTATCTCTGTAACGGACTCTGAGCCGTCCGAGCCGTTTTTGAAGAAATCCTCAGAGAACGGGGAGGTGGTCAGATATCTGAGAGATGTGCTTATCTGTGCCATGCAGCTCTCAAAGGAGCGGCAGCTTGTCACGGCGGAGTTTGTCATGAGTGTATGCACGTTCATGTCGCTGTTGTTCTTTACAATGAAGTATGTCATGGCGATGAACAGTACGACGATGAGTATATTGAAAATGCATATCATTGTAACAAGGCTGCTGATAAAGCTTTTCTTGACATTTTTGGAATGATCCATCAGGCTGTCTCCTTACAGATTATCCTGCGTGAAGTGATTTCTCGGCAGGATTTGATACGGATAACCACAGGCCATGACTGTGACGGGATGCTGTCTTAACGTTTGTCAGATCATGGAACAGGCGGTGGATTATAAGTTTAAGTCCGAACCCGGGCTGTGAAAACGCATATATGTAATTATTATAGCATATATATCCAAATATTGCAATAAAAAAATGCCGCAAATATACACAAAATACACAGCACTGATGCCGTATCAATTAGCATTATAGCGAACGTTAAATAAATCTGCAAGTTTACAGTAACGGTACGGGGGAACATTAAAATTCCCAAAGAATTATTACATTCACATTAAATGCCTTGACAATGCCGCCGATATATGTTATAAGAAATAAGGACAGCAGAGATATAAACTGCTGTATTATAGGAGGAATGGATATGGAACAGGATTACGAGGCAGTATATTCGGGTATTGCGGCTCTGATGACCGGTACGACTTTTCTGATCGGTCTTGTGGTCGGCATTATCGGAATAATTGCAATGTGGAAGGTGTTCACCAAGGCAGGAGAGCCGGGCTGGGCAAGCATCATACCGATATACAATATGTATACGCTTGCAAAGGTCGCTTACGGAAACGGACTTAAGTTCCTTTTCTGCTTAGTCCCTCTGCTTCAGCTGGTATTCCCCTTTGCTTTGTATCTCAGGATCGGTCAGAACTTCGGCAAGAGCACAGGCTGGTGCATAATCTTCCTGTGGTTCCTGACACCGATAGGGCTGCTTATGCTGGGCTTCGGCAATGATTACTACGAGGGTCCGAACACACAGGCATTTATATGATGCGCCAAAACGGGATGTCCGCTTAATACGGGATATCCCGTTTTTCATAGGCGGATGCATATTATATACATATAGTATAATTACATAAAAATATACAAATTCACAGGTGATCAGGATGAAGACAGACAGACTGATAGGTATACTCTCCGTGCTCCTGCGGCGTGACAGGATGACTGCGGCGGAGCTCTCGCGTATGTTTGAGGTCTCGCGCCGTACCATACTGCGTGATGTGGATACTCTCTCCCTTGCGGGGATACCGATCGTGTCCGAACAGGGGCAGGGCGGCGGCATATACATAATGGAGAACTACAAGGTCGACCGTGCGCTGCTGTCTGATGAGGATATGAGGGCGATAGTATCGGGACTGAAAGGGCTTGACAGCGTGACAAACAGCGGCGGCTACCGGCAGCTTGCGGCAAAGCTCTCCGCCAAGGAAAACATCGCGGACAAAAACGATCATATCATAGTCGACCTTTCGGGCTGGGACAAGGCTGCATATGCCGACAGGATAGAGACCATAAAAACCGCTATGGAAAACGACGTATGCATACGCTTCCGATACTTCTCACCGAAAGGTGAGGGGATAAGGCAGATAGAACCTTTTCACCTGATATATCAGTGGTCGGGCTGGTATGTATGGGGCTGGTGCTGTGAACGCCGTGACTGGCGCATGTTCAAGCTCACCCGAATGACGGAGCTTTCTCTTGCGGAGGATAAGCGCACCCGCACGGAGATCCCCCCGTATGACTGTGACAAGCTCCGCCATACCAAGGGAGAGATAGAGGCAAAGGTAAGATTCGACAAGTCGATACGCTGGCGCATAATAGATGAATTCGGCGCGGAAAACATAGAATATGACGAAAACGGGGATATAGTGCTGATATTCACATGGTCGGATGTGCCCGCATTCTACAGATATATGCTCACCTTCGGCGACAAGGCGGAGATACTCGCCCCCCAACAGTACCGTGAAGAATACCGCGGGCTTCTGGAAAAAACAATAAAAAAATATTTATGATCTTTTTGAATATGACATACTGATGTCACCTTTCATGTTGTAGAATGATCATAAAGTAAACGACAGATATGCCGTTTATCCTCAGACGATGATCATATAAACACGAAAGGGGTCATATCTATGAATATGAATTATGAAACAGTTGAACTCGGAGAAAGACGTGTAGCGGGATTTTCCGCAAGGACAAACAACTCTTCGCCCGATATGGGAGCGGTCATAGGCGGTCTGTGGCAGAGATTCTTTGCCGAAGGGTACAACGCACTTGACAAGGCGGACGGCAGGACTCTCGGGATATACACCGACTATGAGAACGACGAACACGGCGACTATACCTTCATGACCGCCTGTGAGGTGAAGGGGGATGTACCCGCAGGATTTGATGAGAGAGTTCTCCCTGCGGGGAAATATGCACGCTTTGTGATCAGGGGCAATATGATGACCGTTGTGGGTGAATTCTGGCAGGCGCTGTGGCAGATGAAGCTCGACCGCACCTATGTGTGCGACTATGAGGAATATCAGAATGCAGATCCCGAGAACTGCGAGATACATATCTACATCGGCATAAAGTAAGGAGGGGTATCATGGGCATTGAAAGAAAGGACATAAGCGAGGAATGGGCACATTCGGGGATAGTGAAGGCGGGGGACTACTGCTTTCTGAGCTATTGTGTCGGGAATATCGGCGGCAGTGTCGAGGAGCAGATAAACGGCGCATTCGATGATATGGAGAGAAAGCTCTCACTGTTCGGTCTGACGCTTGAAAATGTGGTGCATATGGACTGCCTTTTCAGGGATGTGTGGAATATACCCGTCATGGAGAAGGTCATAAAGGAACGCTTCAACGGGAAATACCCCTCGCGCAAGTCGATACAGACAGAATTTGCTCACGTAGGCGGCAGGGACGGACTGCAGTTCCAGGCTGATGCCATAGCCTACTGCGGCAAATAATATTTCAAAAGGAGTATTGCTATGAGACTTGACGGATTCGGACTGTTTGTTGAGAATATGGGGAATATGATACGCTTTTACAGGGATGTCCTCGGTTTTGAGATAAAGGAAGCGGAGGATACCAACAATGTGTATCTGATAAAGGACGGCACGCTGTTTTTGCTGTACGGCAGAAAAGACTTCGAGAAGATGACGGACAGAAAGTATGAGTATCTCAAGGGGCCTAACGGCCATTTTGAGATAGCACTCTATGTTGATACGTTTGAAGAGGTCGATGAGGAGTATACAAAGGCGGTCGGTAAAGGTGCGCAGCCGATACTTGAGCCGACGACCGAGCCCTGGGGACAGCGCACCTGCTATATCGCAGACCCCGAGGGAAATCTCATAGAGATAGGCTCTTTCGGAAAACCGTTTGAACGATAAGGAGATATCATGGCTTCATCAAAGGAATACCTTGACTTCATACTCGAACAGCTGTCTGCGTGCAGTGATATAACGTACCGTCAGATGATGGGGGAATATATGCTCTATTTCAGGGGAAGGATATTCGGCGGGATATACGATGACCGCTTCCTGGTAAAGCCAGTGAAGGCGGCAAAGGACATGATGCCCGATGCATCATACGAGGTGCCCTATGAGGGAGCAAAGCCCATGCTGCTCGTTGACAGGGTGGAGGACAGGGACTTCCTCTGTGAGCTTCTTTCGGCTATGTACAGTGAACCTGTGAAGAACAGGACATCAGAGAAATGAGGGGATAATATGCCAAGACCTACCAACAAGGAAGACTTGCTCAAGCTGTCGGAGGAGAATTTCCGCAAGCTTATGACGACTGTGGACACCATGAGCGAAAAGGCAATGACGACACCGTTTGACTTCTCGGGGGACAAGAGCAGAAAGGAAGCTCACTGGGGACGCGACAAGGATGTGCGTGACGTGTTCATACACCTGTATGAATGGCATCAGCTCCTGCTGAAATGGGTAAGAGCCAATAAGGACGGCGGCAGGATACAGTTCCTGCCCGAGCCCTATAACTGGAGAACCTACGGCGATATGAACAGGGAATTCTGGCAGAAGCACCGTGATACTTCATATGAGGATGCGAGAAAGATGCTCGAGCAGTCTCACCGCGATACCATGGAGCTGGCTGAAAAACTGTCCGACGAGGAGCTGTTCACAAGGGGGTACTTTGACTGGGAGGGGGACAATGCCCTGGGCAGCTATTTTACAGCGAATATGTCATCCCACTATGACTGGGCTCTCAAGAAGATCAAGGCGCATATAAAGAAAGTGGGTAAATGATGGACGATACAGACAGACTCTTTTGTGATATCGGCGATCACGGCATCATGGTGCTTTCGACCTGTGCCGGGGACAGAGTCACCTCAAGGAGCATGAGCGTGGTGGTATACGGCGGCAGGTTTTACTGTCAGACAAACAGGGATTATCTCAAGTACAGGCAGATAGCGGAAAATCCCAATGTCTCTCTCTGCTTCGGCAAATACAGCATTGAAGGCGTATGCGAGGATGCAGGCAGACCCTATGATGTGCCAGGGTTTATTCCTGCCATGGAAAGGGCATATCCCGATGCGGTCAGGCGCTGGTCATCGCTTGACTGCGAGAGAGTGCTCATGATAACGCCCACATATATACGCTCATGGATATATGAGGACGGCATACCGTATATCGAGCAGTGGGACATCGTACATCACAGCTACAGGAAGGAGCGTCAGTGATGCCGTTTGACTATAAGAAGGAATACAGGGAATTCTATATGCCCCCGAAAAAGCCCTCCATTGTCACGGTGCCGCCGATGAACTTCACGGCGGTCAGAGGCAGGGGAGATCCCAACGATGAGAGCGGTGAGTACAAGCAGGCTCTTGCCGTGCTCTATGCCGTGTCCTATACGATCAAGATGAGCAAGAAGGGCGACCACAGGATAGATGGGTATTTTGACTATGTTGTGCCGCCGCTTGAGGGGCTCTGGTATCAGGACAGTACAGGCGGTACGGGTATAGACTATTCACGAAAGAACGACCTGGAATGGATATCGCTCATACGCCTGCCCGATTTTGTCACAAGGGCCGATTTTGAGCGGGCTGTGGCAGAGGCGGAGAGAAAAAAGAAGACCGATATGTCAAAGGCGGAGTTCTTTACCTATGATGAGGGCCTGTGCGTGCAGTGCATGCACACAGGCTCCTATGACGACGAGCCTGCAACAGTGGAGGATATGCACGCCTTTGCCGCGGCAGAGGGCTATGTCATTGATACAGGAGAGAGACTTCATCATGAGATATATCTGTCTGATCCCAGACGCACAGCGGCGGATAAACTGAAAACAGTCATCCGCCACCCGATAAAACGAATATGATCAAAAAAACCGCCCCGATTAGCGTCGGGGCGGTAGTTTTTCGCAGAGCTCATGAACTCCGCAAAACAAATAAAACAAGGAAGATAACGAAAAGTTTTACCGTCTGCATCGGTAAAACAGTATATCAGGATCTCACTGAAATCCGGATCTTACTTAGTTGATACTATGATTATATCACAGCTTTTCGGATTTGTAAAGGGGTAATCCGCATTTTACGCAAATTTTCATTCTTCTTTCACAAACCGAATTCACGATCGTCAGAAATCGTTTTCCTGCCTAAAATATCAGGAATTCAGATAGTTCTTGACAAGAGCCTGCAGCAGTTCATCTCTGTCGATGTGCCTTACAAGGCTCCTTGCGTTGTTGTAGGTGGTGATATATGTGGGATCTTCCGAAAGGATATAGCCTACTATCTGATTTATGGGATTATATCCCTTTTCTCTGAGAGCATCATATATCATGGTAAGGTTCTTTTTAAGCTCAGCCTCTCTGTCTACATGGACGGAGAAAGACATTGTCTGCTCATCATTCACAGGCCTCTATCCTCCTTATACACTTATAATATTACAATATAAGTATACCCCAAAAAACAGAAAATTACAAGGTCTTTACAAAAAATCTACAAAATGCACAATGAAAACTTGGAATTATTAGTCATTTTTAGACGAAGATATGTTAGTTCACTAAAGCTTTAAAAATAGAATATATCCTCGAATTTTTTGTCAAGAGCTATACATATTATAAGTGCGAGCTTTGCGGTCGGGTTGAACTGACCTGTTTCTATGGAACTTATGGTATTGCGCGATACACCTACCATATTTGCCAGATCGGTCTGTGAGAGCTTCATCTCCGCGCGTATTTCCTTAAGCCTGTTTTTAAGTATAAGTTTATCGTCCATCATGCTGCCTGCCCGTAAAATCTGAAAAATCTGATCACGGCAAACACCGTCATTATCCCCATGAAAATACCGTATATCAGCCAGATCCAGCCCGCGCTCTTTCTGTCCTTCTTCTGCTTGAGTACAAATGTGGTGATGCCCTGCACTGCGTTATACCCGAAGAATATCACCCAGAATATCGGTATCTCTGTGCCATACATCAGACCAATGATGAAATTGAGCAGCGCGCCGAGTGTCAGCGCCGATGCGCCTGCGATGCCCCTTGATTTGCTCTGTATCTCGAAATCCACCAGGTCTGAGCCCTTGTTCTCCTGTCTGCTTTTTGCAAGTATCTCTTCTTTTGTCATAGCTGTTCTCCTTTTTGACAAGTTTACTTGTCATTTTTTCTTATTATAGCAATGCCAAGTAAACTTGTCAAGATACTTTGCAAAGTTTACTTGGCAAATTGTAGATATGCACAATTATACCTGCCGTTATTTGTACAAAAAGCAGCAGTACATGTGTGTACATATGCTCATTTACACACGATTTTCACGTACTTTTCCTTGAAATCACGGTAAAGTTATGCTATACTGTTTGCGAAAAGGGGTTTTGCAGTAACAGACATATCCTGACGGCGTGATCATGCGCGGTTATGATGTCGGTTGCTGCATCACAGCAGAAATAAGGGGGGCTATTTCTGGAATACATTATCGTATTACTCGCGCTGATATGGCTGGTTCTGCCGATACCGCTGTTTATCATGCATCTTCTGGACAAGAACAAGATAAAGGACCTGGAGGGGACAGAGCGATATCTGAGGGAACAGCTGAACAAGGTCCGCAGACTGCTTGAGGCAAACGGCATAAAGGAGACTCAGGATAATGCCTCTGCGTCACCTGCAGAACAACAGAACAGGACAGCCGACTACGGCGGTATGTACCGCCGTCCGCCCAGGGATGAACATCAGAATGTCTTCAGGGACGAGAGCAGAGATCACAGCTATGTAACACAGAATACATATGCCACGGATACCGTACAGACTCCCGCTGCACATATTCCGGCGGAGCAGCCGCCGGTGCAGCATGTACAGCCTGAGCCTGTCACTGAACAGTCCGTCGTACAGGATATTGCGGCACAGCAGCCTGCCGTGCAGCCTGCAAAGCCTGCCATACAGCCTGCAAAGCCTGCGGGGATACATCAGGATATGCCTGCGGCGTATACTGCGCCTTTGTATACATACAGTGAGCCCGAAAGAAATAATACATCTGCGGCTCCTGTACAGCCTGTAAAGAAAAAGCCCGTAGCTCCCATAAATATAATACTCGCACTCGGTACGCTCTTTGTCAGCCTTGCAGGCTTCGTGTTCGCAGGGTCTGCGTGGGGTATGCTCTCTTCCCTCGGAAGAGGTGCGGTGCTCATAAGCTTCTCGGTGCTGTTCTTTGTGATACATCTGATCACGGAGAAAAAGCTCGATCTTCCCGCTGCGGGAAAAGTGTTCTATATACTCGGTTCGGTATTCCTGCCTGCGGCGGTATTCTCGGCGGCAGTGCTGAAGGTGTTCGGAGATGGGTTTTCCTTCTCGGACGGCAACGGCGGCCTTGTAATATCGGTCATGGCGATATGTGCGGGAGTATGCTCGCTCATAGGCGCGGTACACTATGACAGCAGGAAGGCTGCAAAGACAGGATATATACTTATCACTCTTGCGGCAGCAGCAGTGAGCGTATATCTTGACGGCGTGATCGCAGCGGCAGAGCTTGCGGTGCTCGCATTTGCACTGATGCTTTTTGAGGGAGCTGTGAAGCGGTCTGAAAGCATAAACAGAAATCTCCGCGATGAGTACAGCTTCTTTGTATCAGAGAATATATATGTATCAGCGCTCGTATCGCTGTTCCTGTCGGACGGCTCGCATATATTCGCAGTGCCCGTGCTGATATTCTCGGCGGCATTCCTGATAAGCGCACTGCGCCGCAGCAGGGGAAGTGCGGATATATTCGCATTCTGCACCTATATCATGATAGGCGCATATCTGGCGGTGCGCCCCGAAAGTCTCGACGGCGGACTGCTGCTTGTTGCGCTTGTGATGATAGTATACAGCGTGCTGAGCTTTATGGATATAGTGCCCGATGAGCTTCGCCGCATCGTATCGGTGATAAGGATGATCGCATCCGGAGCGGTGATAGCGGCTGGCCTTATCCTTATGGCGGCAGAGCCCGAATTCAGCCTGTCTGTGATGATATCGGCACTCTGCGTGACAGCACAGCTTCTGATAACGGCACACAGGGGAGAACGCTCCTCTCTGTATGCGATAGGCCCTGCGATAGTATTCGCTGCCTGTGAATTCTCCAAGCTTTTCGGCGAATACGCTCCTGCGGCCGCAGTCGCACTATGCCTGGTATGGATAATAGTGATACGCTTTGCAAAGAAATACTATACCCGCACCGCGGATGCGGTGATCGTACTGTTCGGTGCGGCTGAACTTATATATTCATTCGTAAAATACGATAATGCAGGCGTTACAGCCGCGGTATGGCTGATGCTCATGGTATCTGCGGTGATATGCACGCTCGCACCCAAGGACAAGAGCAATATATTCGCAGCTGTGGCCGCGGCGGTCATCGTGCTCGGTTCTGCGCTCCCCGCTTATCAGTATACATCTGATGCGGCTAAAACGCTGGCGGCTGTGACGGTGTGTCAGTTCCTTGTATCTGTCGTGCCGCTGCTTCTGAAGAAGAGGGATATACATATATTCGTCAAGCCCCTGGAATGCGGATGGGCAGTGACAGGCGCGGTGTCTGTGATGATGGCGCTTGACAAGGGGATAAACGAGCCCGCGGCTCTGATAGTGCCCCTGTGTGCTGCGGCATATTTCGTGATACGCAGTATAGTCATCAGACAGAGCAGTGAAGTTGATTTCATATTTGAGTCCTGGTCTGATATCATCTTCTGCCTGTACTTTGCGGCCATGCTGTTTATGGATGCAAAGCCCGGGTATACAGCGGCGGTATTTGCGTGCCTGGTGGCAACTGCGGCGCTTTCTGACAGGAAAGTCCGGTCCTGGGCGCTCCCTGCGGCACTTATGATGCTGTTTATCCCTGTGAAGATATATACTCAGAACGTGGATATATCAGGAGCTGTTACGGCCGCGGCATACGGCATCACAGCAGCAGCCCTTGTGTATGCAAAGAAGGATATGCGGAAGAATTTCATCATCCTTTTCCCTGCGCTGCTTATACCGGCAGTCACAGCAGTTGATGAGAGATGCATCATCACGACGCTGGCAGTGGGCGCGGCTGCTATGCTGTGCACGGCTGTCATGCACGCAAGGAAGGAACACGGCGGACTCCGCATACTTCTTACCGCTGTGACCGCTGCTGCCTATGCGTTTTCTCTCATACTCAATGTGGATATGCACGATCCTGCATATCATATCGTCGGAGTTGTATTGTGGCTCTTTACGGTGATATCCTTTGCCCTCGGCAAGGACAGGATATCCAAGTGGATGTTCCCCGTATCGCTTATCAGCCTGTATTTCCCGCTGGCGATGTTCTCATCACTTGAAAATGCAGACATATTCCGCGATATTGCTGCAGCGGCTTCTGCGGCTGTATTCATCATCGGCATGTATCTCACGGGCGGCAGGAGGACACAGTTCAAAGTGGCGGCCCCGCTGCTGTTCATATATCCCGTATGGATACTCATCGCATACAGTGCGGAGTGCAATTACTCCCTGCCGGTATATACGGCGGCAATGCTGCTTCTCTACTGCACAGCAAAGGGAGAAGGACGCACCCTGCGCAGGCTGGCGGCCCTGTGCCTGAGCCTTGCGGCACTTTATGCCATGGCGTATGTATCTGCGGATATATCATCGGCGGATATTGCTTCAAAGATAGTGTTCTTCCTCATATGGCTGTGCATACCCGCGGCACTTACCCGTGAGCATATACTGCACAGGGGACGCTTTGAGGAGATATGCATAATACCCGCACTTGCGGCATCCTATATGCCTGTTGTGAAATTTGCGGAAATGTATCTTTCCGACCCCGAGAGCGCAGCGTTCATAGCAATGATATGCGTTATGGCGGTATACAGGCTGCTTTGCCTCACAGACAGGCTCATTACACAGAAAATCGCGCATCTTATCATAC
>CACZPE010000254.1 GCA_902782875.1 uncultured Ruminococcus sp.
CGGGATTTGTCTCACTGAAAAGCGTACCGTCAAGATCGAATACCGCTATTCTTCGCTCCTCCGGGATAAAGTCAGGGCTGCTTTCATCGGTGACATCCCTTATGTATGAGGAAAGCTGCTGCTTTGCCTGTGAGCTCTCGGTCCACATAGCAAGTATCTCTTCGGGGCTGCGTCTGGTATCAGAGGATTCCTCCTCTGCGGTTTCAGCTTCGGTTTCACTCTGAGCTGTAGTTTCAGATGAAGTAAGTGTAGTCTGCTCTGCAGGGGATGTCTGTACAGTCTGCGGCGCAGGCTTGTTCATACTCACGATAAAAGCCACACTGACAACGATCAGCAGTGCGATGGCTGCTATCGCCGTTATTTTCCATATCCTGGTCTTGTCTTCCATATTCGTTCTCCTTTTGTCGGTAAATATCATTGCTAAAATTCGTTATTGATTATACACTATTTGTTAAGATATGTCAAGTGTTTTAAGAAATTTGGTCACTATTTATGAAATAGGGTTCAGGGTGTAGGGCATAGGGTTTAGTTTTCACTATTCACTCTTCGCTATTCGTTATTCACTTTTCGCTATTACTGTGCGGAGAAACCCTTCCACCATCGCTGTAGGCGATGGTCCCCCTCCCCTTTCAGGGGAGGCCCTGACTGGGACTCGTAATTTGCGCGTGACCTTTTAGCCAGCAAAATTTATATGAGTAATGTAAGTGAAATGTTCTGCTATAAGAATATAGAGTGGGTCAGCCTCCCCTGAAAGGAAAGTCCTCATTGCTATGCAAAGAGGGGGACCGTTTCCGTAAGGAAAAGGTGGAAGGGTCCTTTCACAAACGAAAGTTACCGAGCCGCTAATATAGCTGTCCTAACAAAACAAATCAGCGAAGCCGCTGCCGGTCGCACCGGCCTTGACTTTGGAAAGGTTATGTGATAAAATCAGTAAAAGATAAGGGGGCGGTAAGATGCATTTTTCGTGCAGATGCGGATTTGTATTTCATGATACTGCAGACAGCGAGAGCTTCAAGGCATGGTATCTTGCGGATGAAGATACCGAGGAATTTGCCGATATCATACAGGCAGGGGACAATGCACCGCCGCCTGCTGTGCACCGATTTTCCGATACCTATGAAAAGCTCATCGTGAATAAGCTTTTCATGAGAACGATATTCCAGTGCCCCGACTGCGGCAGGATATTCATAGATGATCCCGATGATGCAAAGCAGTTTCTGTGTTTTGCTCCCGAGGGCAGGACCAACAGGGAGATATTAAGATCAGAGCACAGAAAAAGCGGATATATCACCGCCGACTGGTGGGATGAGATACAGTCCCCCGACAAGTATAACGGCGTTATACTTGTCAGCCGTGCTGCTGTCACGGGAGATACACCGTCACAGCTCTATTTTGACGACAGAAATGATATGGAAAAGAGATATCACGAGCTGATACAGGAGTGTGCCGTCAGGGGAAGACTGCGATGGTCATCACTCAGGATAAACGGCAAAGAGATACACTCATACAGATCAAGAGGAGGATAAGATGCCGTACAGTGAGCTTATAAAGAATTTTTCGCGCATCAGGGAGTATATGCTTGAATTCTATGTGTACGGCTTCAAATCAAGAGACGAGTATACACAGAAAAGCTCACGCTCCTATGATGACGAGCGCCGAAGGCTGGAAAGCTGGTTCGGAGATTATATCAGCGTGAACTATACTCCCGACGGCAAGAGCTTTTCACTGTCTATCGACAGCAGAAGTACAGGCGGCTGTCCGCTTTATTCAGCGTGGAAGGCAAAGAGCTTCACTGACGGCTCGATAACTCTGCACTTTATCATATTTGATATACTTTACTCTCCGCAGATAAAGCTTACTCTGAAAGATATCACCGACAGGATCGAGGAGTATACTTCGATATTCAGAGAGCCCCGCACCTTTGATGAATCGACCATAAGGAAGAAGCTCTCGGAGTATGAAAAGCTGGGGATAGTACGCACGGAGAAGCAGGGCAAGACCGTGTACTACAGCCGCTGCGATGATACGGATATAAACTGTACAGATGCGCTGGAGTTTTTCTCCGAGACAGCCCCCTGCGGAGTGGTGGGTTCATATCTTCTCGACAGAACAGGGCGCAGCAATGTGTTCGCATTCAAGCATCACTATATTACTGCGGCCGCAGACAGTGAGATACTGTATCAGCTTTTCAGCGCCATGCATGAAAAGAGATATGTGGATATCGAAACTTTCAGGATGAAAAAATCCGATACGCAGAGACCGCTTGTAATAAAGGCCGTACCGCTTAAGATAATGCTCAGCGTGCAGAACGGCAGACAGTACCTTATGCTTTATGAGACAGAGCATAAGCGTGTGGTGGCGGTCAGAACGCATAATATATGCACCGTTTCCCCCGGGGAAGTATGTGAGGACTATGACGGATACCGCAGCCTGCTTGACAGTATGCTGCCTCATCTGTGGGGAGTCAGCACAACGAGCCGTTCGGGCGGACATATGGATCATATCGAGTTTACGGTGAAATTCTCTGAGTCAGAGCAGTTTATATATGACAGGCTCGAAAGGGAGAAACGCTGCGGCACGGTAACGAGAACATCGGAGAATACCGCGCATTTTTCTGCCGATGTGTATGATGCACGCGAGCTTGTTGTATGGATAAGGACGTTTATATGCCGCATCACTTCATTCTCCTGTTCTGACAGGTTTCTGGAGCGTCAGTTCAGGGAAGATCTTGAAAAGATGTATGAAATGTACGGGCTGAAAGAGGGTGACGACGATGTTCTTTCATGAGATATACGGTGCATATTTCAGCGCAATGGCGGAGATACTGAAAAATGCTGCCGATCACCGCACCGATATAAAAGAG
>CACZPE010000255.1 GCA_902782875.1 uncultured Ruminococcus sp.
GCGGTGCGCTATCAGATACTCCGCGATATGCCCTACGGCTCCGATTCCAACTTCTCCAATGAGATAATGATAGGCAGGATTAATACCGACCTTGCCAACGACCTGGGAAATCTTGTCTCCCGTACCGTTGCGATGGCGGATAAGTACTTCGGCGGCACTCTCATCGCCGACAGACAGCCTGATGCTGCTGATGACGAGCTCATCGCAATGGCATCGTCCCTGCGTGATAATGTGGCAGGCCTCATAGACGAGGCGCAGCATTCCCTCGCACTTGCGGAGATATTCAAGGTAATATCCCGTGCAAACAAGTATATCGACGAGACTGCTCCCTGGGTGCTTGCAAAGGATGAGGCCAACAGGGCAAGACTTGCAACTGTACTCTACAACCTGCTTGAGACGATAAGAATCACCTCATCTCTCCTGTATCCTTTCATGCCTACCACCATGCCTGCGGTATGGGCTCAGACAGGCGCTGAGGGACTCACAGGCTATGAGGATGCAGGCAGATTCGGCGTGCTTCCCGCTGATGTCACCGTACACAAGGGAGATATCATATTCCCCAGAATCGATGTTGACAAGGAGATAGAGGAGCTCAACGAGATAATACGTGCGGCTTCGGACAGCGAGGATGCGGACGGCGCAAACCTCGAGCCTCTGGCTGAGACTATAAAGATAGATGACTTCTTTAAGAGCGACCTGCGTGTTGCGGAGGTAAAGCAGTGCGAGAAGATACCCAAGGCGAAGAAGCTGCTGCGCCTTGTGCTCAACGACGGCTTCGGCGAGAGACAGGTAGTGTCCGGCATAGCCAAGTGGTATGCTCCCGAGGACCTTATCGGCAAGAAGGTCATAGTCGTTGCAAACCTCGCTCCCGCAAAGCTTTGCGGAGTGGAATCCAACGGTATGATCGTGGCAGCCTCTGTAGGTGAGGATGCAAGGGTAATATTCGTTGACAACAGCATACCCAACGGTTCCAAGCTCTCATAATGGATAAGGGCAGAAAGAACGAGTCACTGAAAAAGGCCATGGCACTCGGGAACGTGATCATATTCTTCACATTCCTGACTGCCATGGCAGTCTTTACAGTGATAACGCCAAAGGAAAAATTCTCGGAAAATCAGAACAGATATCTTGCGGTATTTCCGCAGTTCGGTGCCAAGAAGCTGTACAGCGGCAGCTTTACTGAGGGTATTGAGAAATATCTGTGCGATCATTTCATCAATTCGGATAATTTTGTCGCACAGCGCACCAAGACGGAACTGATGCTGCGCCGTGATGTGAACGGGGTATATATACTCAAAGACAGGCTTGTAGAGAAGATAGACGCCCCCGACCCCGCAGTGACACAGAAGAATATAGCCTCTCTCAACAGCTTTGCGGAGAACTGCTCAAAGCCCGTGTTCCTTATGCTTGCCCCGACGCAGGCGGAGATATACAGCGACGAGCTGCCGAAAAACGCTCCCAATCCCGACCAGAAGGCATATGTTGCGGGCATCGCATCACAGCTGCACGGAGTATCTCTGATAGACCTCTATTCGGTGCTGAATGTCAACAGGAATGACTATATCTATTACCGCACGGACCATCACTGGACGACCAAGGGCGCGTATCTTGCCTTTGCCGCAGGTGCAAGGGCGATGGGCTATGACGCAGCCCCTCTGTCGGACTATGATATATTCTTTGCCGCCGATGATTTCAGGGGATCTTACTTCTCAAAGACCCTGTATGACGGCACAGAGCCTGACAGTATGAGCATATACTCCCTGCCGGGTTCGCCCGAGCCCGAGATGTATGTATATTCATCCTACGGGGAAGAGCCTGATGTGCACCACGGGCTATACTACTACGAATTCCTTGACCGCAAGGACAAGTACAGCGCATTTCTCGGCACGAATCAGCCGATGATCACGATAAAGACAGGCAATGAGGGCAGCCGCCTGCTGATATTCAAGGACAGCTATGCGCACAGCCTCGTGCCCTTTCTTGCAGACCACTACAGCGAGATCACCATGCTCGATACCAGGTATATACAGGTGCCGTATACCGAGCTTGTGGATCCCGAGGAGTACGATCAGGTGCTGTTTATGTATAATGTATCGACCTTTATGGACGGTATACAGCTCAGATGAGCTAAGTCAGGCAGACAGGAGAGATAGGTATGAAAACCGCAGATACGGAATACAAATCATTGTCTTGTGACTATGAAAGCAAGATCAGGAATATTGCGGGAACTCTTGCCATTGAGGGTATTACGCTCAGCGATGCAAGCAGAAATGATCTTAAACGTATCATGTCAGGCAAGGCAAGCTGTGAGCAGATCATAGATGAGATCATATCAGCTTACAGAAAGAGATAGTAATGTTTCAGAAATATGAGATATATGAAACGGTTCAGTCTGTGTACTGCTA
The DNA here is from genome assembly GCA_902782875.1 of uncultured Ruminococcus sp. Next base: position 2,406 of record CACZPE010000255.1, read on the forward strand.
TAAAGATACTGATGTACTGAAAAACAAACTGAATATCCGCGATAAGGATGAGCTGATACGGGCAGAAGAGAGAATAACTGCTGTAAAACTGCTTTCTTTTCTTGATAATCCCATAAAAGGTAATTTTACCAAAACACATCTGTGCCATATCCATCGGGGGATTTTCGGAGATATTTATGCTTTTGCCGGCCACATCCGTCGTGAACAGATAAGCAAGGGAGATACAATGTTTTATCCTCCGCATCTGATTGGCCGGGAATTGACGAAGGTCTTCGGAAAACTTCATGAAGAGCGTATGCTGTATGAAACCGACAGGGATAAACAGATTTGTGATCTTTCATATATGATGAGTCAACTGAATATTATCCACCCGTTCCGTGAAGGAAACGGCAGGGCAGTAAGAGAAATGATAAGATGTATGGCTCTCAGGTACGGTCTTACTGTTGAATGGGGCAATACTGACAGAGACACGATGATCAGAGCTGCAATTGCATCCGTGGATGATGATATGGCGTTCTGCGATGTGATACGCGGCTGCATCTCCGATCTTACTGTATAATCGGGTTGACTGCGGGAACTGCGGGATAAGATCAATAATAAAGGGGACGGTTATGTCCCCTTTTTTTGAAGATGCATTAATCTTGTCATCGTTTGTAA
>CACZPE010000256.1 GCA_902782875.1 uncultured Ruminococcus sp.
CAGAAGCGGCATCATGCTGACGCCCACATTGCTGTAGGTCAGGGTGCCATGCTGCTCTATATACTCTCTGAAAGAGGTGCGTTTACTCATCTATCGCACCGATCTTTCTTAAGTTCCCGATCATCCTGGCAACATCTGCGGCGATAGTTTTCCTGTCGGCATCATATTTCTGTGAAAGGACAGATACTATATCAGCTTCCGAGGTCTCTCTGCCGAGAAGGGTCAGTATCTCTCCGAGCGTCTCATTCCCCTTCACAAGTCCTGAAAAGCCTGACCCGCCCGTAGGTACGAGGAACGTCTCATCCTTTGTATTATGAACGATAAATCCTTTTCTGAGCTTCATATATCTTCCTCCTTCATGGTATTGTAGGAGAGCTCTGCTGCTGAAATATCCATATTGCAGCCCAGCCTGAAGCAGGTTATACCCATACGCTCTATCAGGGTGAGCGTGCGGGCAAGCGCCGCAGGATCAGACGGGCGGAAGCTCTGCTGTATAAGTATCGGTATAGCTTCCGAAGGAGTGATGCGGGATATCCTGTTTTCAGCATTTCGTTCCAGCAGGCACACAGCTCTGAGCCTTACAGAGATATTGCTGCTCAGATGATGCTTGCCGTCCCAAGGTGTGCCGTACACAAATGTACCGTCATCACATACCCTGATAAGCGGCTTGTCATCATTTACCATAACAGCCCTTTCACCGAGCAGCTCACGCCACAGGCGGGTATGAGTGCTTTTTCCGGTACCGCTCGGTGCTGTGAAAATATATGCCCTGTCATCCACAGCAATACATGAGCCGTGAAAAAGAAACGTGTCATAAAACGGCATCACTTCCGCGATCTTACGGTATACAGCCAGCGTCTCCAGGTATTCATCGGTGTATTCATTGTCTGTATGTGAACGTTCACGCTGTATATCAGACATATCGGTGCATACAGTGATATCCGCAGGGCCGTCCGTGCGGTAGGCATCAGCCATATCATGCACTCTGCGGAAGACAGATACTATGGCTATATTCTTATCAGCTATACGATATACTCCCGTCATGTTTACGTCCCGATCAAAGTATACTGTATAATCAGATGGTACCGTCGCCTGTCTGGTCGCGGCGCTGATGATAGAGCATAAGATTTCGCACAGCTACTCTTATCTTTCTTGAAGCTGCTATTACGGGGATTATTATATAGCTGTCGATAACCGAGTCATAATGTGTTTCAATTATATCGCTTATCATCCCTGCAAAGCGCCTGTTGGTATAGAGTTCAAGCAGTATATCATCCTGCTTGTCGGAGGATATGCTTCCGAAGGCGTTCTCATCTATCTGATAGCCGATGATATTGTCCTCATCTTCAGACATTTCAAGCTTGTACGTTCCTACCTTCTGCGCCACCGCATATGCGATCAGCTTTTCATCAGCTATCATATCCACGCATTTTCTCAGATCATCAATATTTGCAAATACTATACGCACCATACAAAGATCATTAAGTTCCATTTTAAGACCATCCTTTCGTATCTGACCGTGCGGTCATATTCAAAAACAGCCTGAAAGCATCATACTCTCAGGCTATCTGCTGTATTGTTTTATCTTGTTTTATCAGACGGTGATATTCTTGCCCTTTATGCCGACATAAGCGCCCTGCTTAGCCTCGGAAGCATCCGCATGAGCAAGCAGCCATTTGTTTCTTGCCCAGAGGAGCTTATCCTCAAAGTCTATCTCTGCGGGCTTTTCTATCTCGGTATTGGTATTTCTGGGAAGTATAACAGCTACTCTGAAGCCGCCGTCATCCACCTGACAGGGAGCATAGTGGAGAGAAGTTGCGAACACCTCAACTACTGCACCTGCGGGAGCTCTGAACGCCTTAACGTCAGCGGAATCGAGCACGCCGTCAATGATCTTTTCCTGCTTTGCAAGAAGGAGTATAAAATCGGTAGCACCGATGTTGAACTCACTGCTTCTGTGATATTCAAGGCAGTTGAGAGCCTTGTTGTGGCCCCAGCACATACCGAGCTCTATAGGCATTCCGCCTGAAATATTCTTTTCAAAGTCACCAAAAATTGCGCACTTTTCGAGCGAATCGATCCAGGGCTCATATGCAACTCCTTCATCGGGGAGAGCAATGGCATTCATAGCGGAAACAAGCTCTGATGTGTCATAACCCTTGAGCACCTTGCCGAATTCAGCGAATTCGGGATCGTATACGGAATAGATCTTCATTTGATTATCCTCCTTTGTGGCTGCCCGGTCAGGATATCCTGCCGTGTCATTTATGATAATTATATCATAGACAAGGGTCATAGTCAACAATATAAATTGCGCAGTTTCAGATACATATTGTCATATTGTGATATACTTCACACCCATAGACTTAAGGCTGTCTCTCATCTTCTGTACCTTATCATCGGGAAAGCGTCTGCCGATGCAGTTTTCAAGCATATAAACATCCGCTCCCGTTTTCACTGCGCCCTTTGCGGTAGCGCCCACACATCCGCATTCATCAATCCCGCAGAGCACCACCTTTTTATATCCCCGCTCCTTCATATGCTCCCTGAATTTCTTTGCAGTATAGGTATCGGGAAAATTTTTCTCAAAGTAAAGATCGGAGCATATATCCAGACCGCTGTAAAGCTCCGCACCCTCTGTGCCCTTTATAGAAAATCCTATGATCCATCTGTTTGTGATTATATCAGGAAACATCTGCGCGATATATATCACATCATATCCCTTTTCCTTATATACCGAGACAGCTCTGTTCACATTGGCGGTAAGATCATCGGTATCATATGAGAACATCTTTTTTCTCTTATCCCACAGATAATCGTTCTGCATATCTATTACCACCAGAGCATTCTTTTCAGACATATTATCCCTCCTGTGCGCGTTCTATTATATATACCCTGCCGAGAGTGCCGTCCACTTTTATCCTGTCGCCTGTGTGCACATCAGATGATGCGCTCTGACAGCTGACAGCCGCAGGCAGTCCCAGCTCTCTTGCAACTATCACGGCATGAGACAGCGGAGCACCGATATCAGTTACAAGGGCTGCTATCTTCGGGAACACCTTTACCCAGCCAATATTCGCGGCGGGCACTACAAGTATCTCCCCCTGCCTGATAGTATCGGCTTCATCAATATTCTTAAGCACTCTTGCGATTCCCTCCG
>CACZPE010000257.1 GCA_902782875.1 uncultured Ruminococcus sp.
CTTGCCGTTCTTCTTAAGGAAGAGAACAAGGCACGTAAGACCGATGACCATAAGAAGCAGTGCATGTATCATTATAACCTTGTTTGCGGTTTCGCTCTCGAGCGCATAGCCTTCAAAGCCTATTATCATAGCATTTGCATTGCATATCATATGTGCGATGATGGAAGTGATGATGGAATTTGTCTTAAGAGCCATATAGCCCATTACAAGACCAAGAAGGAAACCGTTGAATATCTGCCCGAAATTGCCGTGCATGATACCGAATATCAGAGAGCTTGCCACGAGAGCAAATGTTCTGCTGACAGGAGCAAGAGCGTTCAGAACAAGGCCTCTGCAGAGCATTTCTTCCGTTATGGGAGCGATTATTACCATATACACAACCAGTATCAGAGTTCTCACAAAATCATCCGAAATCGACATATTCTGATTGAACTGCTCACTTGTTCCCGACATACCTGTAAGCTGCTCCATAATCGTCTGCGCAAAGAGCGAAACGCTCTGGAGTCCGAGTACGCCCAGAAAGCCGAGTATCACTGTCTTACCTGTCTTCGGCTTTGCAAATACATCAGCGGGTTTGAACGCATTGAGTGTGAGCACCATAATCAAGAACGCCGAAACATTTGCTATGAGATATGAGATAGTATTGAGCACAACCGGAGCCATAGACTGGTTGACAGCTTCGGTAAGCTTAGTTATAAGCTCAACGCCCTCAATACCCGGATTCTCTGCAACGACCTGCGGTCTGATTATCATCTGTACTACAATTGAGCCGATACCGCTGACACCCATCGCAATAAAAAACTGTAGAAGCATTCCCACAGCGGCACTGCCGTATGCCTTTTTAAGCTTCTGCTTTACAAGCACCTTATCAGGGCCTTTGGGCTGCTCATCCATATTTACGGAAGATGTATCCTCCGATGAATAGAAATCGTTTTTTGTATTATCCATATCCATTCTTCTCCCCCCAGAGAAATATTGAATCGTCAGTTATTGTTTTTGAACTTGTTTCTCGATCTGAAGAAATACCCCGCTATCTTTATGAGAAATACAAGATACTCTATCGTAATTACTGCGTACATTGCCGCAAAATAGATCATGAACAGTGTCGCACCTGCTCCGATCATTTCAGTTACTGCCAGTACCACCAGCATGACTGCAACAATGATCATGAATACAAACAATATGCCGAATGTTATAAACAGCCTCTTAGCCCTGTTGTATTCTGACTGCGAGTCTGAATAAAAAGCAGGTTCCGGCTCGTTTTCATTGTACAGCTTGGTCCACATGGTAAAGCCCGTGGTCCTTGACAAACTTGTGAACTCAAGCTTCCATCCGTCTTCCTTGGCGTTGAGGAAATACTCATCGCTTGAATGGTTCTGGTAATCCACCTCGAAAGACTGGTATACAGGAGCGTTTTCCTTTACAAAGTAGAATGTGGTACCTGCCGCATCAAAGCGGTAAAACCTCCAGCCATCCCTGTTGAAGCCCTTGACATATTCCTTTGTCTTGTCGGGTTCATAAAACCATCCTGGACGGAATTTGGAGATCATCCTGCCGTCCTTTATCATCTGCTTTTCCTCCGCTTTGGTATATACGAAATTTTCAGCAGGGATGGTCTTCAGCGCACCGCCCAGCTTCAGATCGGTCTTAGGTATCCTTTTGTCGCATACCATCAGAGCGATCCACAGAATAACCGGTATCAGGCAAAAAACCAGATTCTCCATGAGATGCACTGCTGCTTTAGGCGGAAGGGTGTCAGCATCCATCAAAGCAAGTGTTGCTCCTAAAAAACGCCCTATAAAAAAGCACGGCATTACGAAGAGCACGATCTTGGTTATACTGTGCAGCTTAAGGAAAGAATCATAACCCATAGCTGCTGTTGTATCCGGGTTTGAAGCCACATAGAAGAGCTTCTTTTCACAAAGGCTCTCCCATCCTTTGGCCTGCGCGCCTTTAGGAAGCCCGCCTTTTCCAAGCATTATACGGTTGACACGTTTTTCGGGAGTGCTCTCCGAAAAGCTGCACATGCCGAAAAAGTTCATATCCGTAAGTCTGAACCCTTTTTCACTGAGTTCATCAAATTTCTTTTCTGCTCCGACAGGATCAATGAGCCAGAAAGGATATATTTTTTTCATCAGGACGGTGCCCCCGTTCGTACATGACGGATATTGTCATACACATTCTCTATACGCCGTATCTCACGGTCAAGTATCTCAGATCCTATTTCTGTCCTTTCATAAACAGTGCGCTTGTCTGTATTGTCATAGATGTCGATGAGCCCGTCCTTCTGCATTTTGGTGAGCGTACCGTAGATAGTACCGGAACCAAGCCTGATACGGTC
>CACZPE010000258.1 GCA_902782875.1 uncultured Ruminococcus sp.
AGATAGGCGGTGCATTCAAGAATATAATCGCTCTGTGCGCAGGTATCTGTGACGGCATGGAGCTGGGAGATAATACCAAGGCTGCCCTTATGACGAGAGGTATATGGGAGATTTCCCGCCTTGGCATAGAAATGGGCGGAAAGGTAGAAACATTTGCAGGGCTCACAGGAGTGGGCGATCTTATCGTTACCTGCACGAGTATGCACAGCCGCAACAGGCGTGCAGGTATTCTTATAGGTCAGGGCGTAAGTCCCGAGGAAGCAGTCAAGCGTGTCGGCACCGTAGAAGGATACTTCTGTACTGCAGCAGCATATGAGCTGTCCAAAAAGTACGGAGTATGTATGCCTATAACCGAACAGTGCTATCATATACTTTTCAAAGGCACTTCTCCTCAGGATGCACTTCATTCTCTTATGTCAAGACCGAAAAGGAGCGAGAACGAATCCGCATTCTGCATGTGGCAGGCGGGTAAGTGATCCGCAGAACGATAAAAAAGACCGAAGCGGCTGTTTTCTGATCTGTACTGTTTTTCAGAAGCTTGTTTTCTGAATTGTGGTAACAGTTCGGAACGGCCGCTTTTTGCATAACGGGAGCTATTATGAAAAAAAACGATCTTATCGAACTTGAAATAAATGATGTTACTCTGCAGGGCAGCGGTGTAGGCAGATATGATGGTATGGCAGTATTTGTGCCTCTGACGGCAGCAGGTGACAGGATCATCTGCAGGATAGTCAAGGTGCAGAAAAGCTATGCATTCGGCATTATTGACAGTATAATCTCACCATCCTCTGACAGGGAAGACAGAGGATGTCAGGTGTTCAGAAAATGCGGCGGATGTATGTTCAGACATATTTCGTATAAGGCAGAGTCAGCGCTCAAACAGCGCTCAGTACGTGAGATATTTGCACGTATTGGCGGTTTCGGAGAGGGAACATATGAAGAAGAACCGATCATAGCTGCCGAAAAGACAGACCGCTGCCGCAACAAGGCACAATACCCCGTTTCAACTTCTGACGGCAAAGCATACTGCGGATTTTTCGCGCCCAGAAGCCACCGTGTTATAGAGTGCAGTGACTGTATGCTGCAGCCTGAAATCTTTGCGGATATAGTTTCAGTATGTCTTGAGTATATTAATAACAAGCATATACCGGTGTATGATGAAGCAACAGGCAAAGGCATCCTGCGTCATATATATATAAGACAGGGATATCATACAAAGGAAACGATGGTCTGTTTTGTTGCCGCCGGAAAATATGACTTCGGAGGACTCGCAGATATTCTTATAAAACGCTTTGATGATATTAAGTCAGTAGTACTGAATATAAACCCCGAAAGAACAAATGTCATTATGGGCGAGAAATGTATCAAAATAGCAGGTAATGACTATATTGAAGATATTATGTGCGGCAACAGGATACGTCTATCTCCGCTTTCATTCTATCAGGTAAATACTCCGCAGGCAGAAAATCTGTACAAAAAAGCAATGGAATATGCCGAGCCTGCGGGAAAAGACCTTCTTGACCTTTACTGCGGTGCAGGCACGATCGGTCTTTCAATGAAGGGATGCAGGCGAATCACAGGTGCGGAGATAGTTCCGCAGGCAGTGGAAAACGCCCGCTTCAATGCAACGGCAAACGGTATAGACAATGCGGATTATTTCTGTGCTGATGCTGGCGAGGCGGCAAAGCGCCTTGCTGATGAGGGCAGGCTTCCTGATGTGATTATCACCGATCCCCCGAGAAAGGGATGCGACGAGCAGACCATAGATGCTATGGTGCAGATGCACCCGGAACGCATCGTTATGGTATCATGTGATCCGTCAACTGCTGCAAGGGACTGCCGCAGACTTGCTGACAAGGGATATACTTTACAGAAGCTTTGTACAGTAGATCTTTATCCGGGTACGGGACATGTTGAAACGGTTGTAAAACTCACTCGAGCTGTTATATGATAATAAAACAATTGCAACTTTTATAGAAACGGCCATTCGGTATTCACCGCCAAAGCAGTTAGATTCGTATCTCAAAAATGGATATGAGTAGGGTTGTGAACAGAATGATGAAGATCGGCTAAGTGAGTCTGCTGACAAACGATGTACGAAAGCTGGCTGTCTTTTACAGAC
>CACZPE010000259.1 GCA_902782875.1 uncultured Ruminococcus sp.
CCATCTCCGCAAAACAAATCAGCGAAGAGGGTGCAGGCTCAGCCTGCCTCTTGACAAAATGTGTTGTTGTGGTATAATGTAAGATGTGATAATATACGGGTCAGACCCGATGAACAGAAGGATAGATATGGACAATTTTTTTGATGTGATAGTAGTCGGCGCAGGCATAGGCGGACTGTATACAGCCCTCGACCTGCCCGAGACCGCAAAGGTGCTCGTCATCGCAAAGCGCGAGGCTGATCTGTGCAACTCCGTGCTCGCACAGGGCGGCATAGCAGGCGTGTATAAGCCCGTCGATGACGACAATATCTCCCTGCATACCAACGATACCCTTATAGCCGGCGGCTTCAAGAACAACCCCGACTCCGTAAGGGTGCTCGTCACGGAGGCAGCACAGGAGATACAGCATATCATAGACCTGGGCACGGATTTTGACCGTGACGAAACAGGCGAGTATGACCGTACCCTCGAGGGCGGCCACAGCAGGCGCAGGATATTCCACCATAAGGACTCCACAGGCGCAGAGATAACCCGTGCCGTGCGTGAAGCCGTGCTTGCAAGAGAGAATATCACGCTTGCGGACAATTCCCTCATGTGCCGCCTTGCAAAGACGGATGACGGCTTTGCAGCCGATGTGCTTGCAGACGGCGAGCACCGCACCTATACTTCGCGCTTTGTCGTTCTCGCAACAGGCGGCATAGGCAGAGTATACAGCTATACCACAAACTCCGCCATAGCCACGGGTGACGGTATATGCGCAGCCTATGACCTGGGCGCGACTATACGCAATCTTTCGCTTATACAGTTCCATCCCACAGCGTACAGGGATAAGTCGAGAGAATGCTTCCTCATATCCGAATCGGTAAGAGGCGAGGGTGCATATCTCCTCAACTGCGACAGGGAACGTTTTATGGACAGATACGACGAAAGGCTCGAGCTTGCCCCGAGAGATGTAGTATCGCGCTCGATAATACTCGAAAGCCGCCGCACCCAGAGCGAGGAATTCTTCCTTGATATACGCTACAAGGGCGAGGAGTATCTTAAGGCACGTTTCCCGATGATATTTGAATTCCTGCTCACTCAGGGAATAAATATGGGACATGATCTGATACCCGTATTCCCCTGCCAGCATTACCTTATGGGCGGCATAAATGTCGATACCTCAGCAAGAACGGATATAGACGGCCTCTACGCCGTCGGAGAATGCTCGCATACAGGCGTTCACGGCAACAACCGCCTCGCATCCAATTCGCTTCTCGAAGCGCTCGTATTCGGGCACAAGGCGGCGGATGACATCGCGAGCCAGCTTGATACTCCCTCCGAGCCGTTTGAGTACACCTTTGAGCAGCCCGAAAATGCAGAGCATATCCCCACAGGACTGCGCACTGAGATAAGGGGCATCATGCAGGCAGCCTATTTCGTGATCCCCGACAAGCAGAAAGCAGTTGAAGGCTTTGAACGCGTTTCCGAGATAAAGAAGCTGCTCGATACAGGCAATTTCATCATAGACAGAGACTATGTTGAGGCCCGTTCACTTGCAACCGTTGCATATATCGTCCTCAAGGAAGTTATATGATAATGACATATTAAAAGACAGAAAGGATATCATAATGAAAGAAATATCAAAGCTCATGTCCTACAGAGACAGCATAAAGGTAGTTGATGCTACTCTCAGAGACGGCGGTCTCGTAAACGACTTCTTCTTTGACGACAAATTCGTCCGCGACCTGTATCTTGCCAATATCAAGGCCGGCGTGGACTATATGGAATTCGGCTACAAGGGCGACAGGGAAATGTTCGACGCCACAAAGTTCGGCAAGTGGAAATTCTGCTCAGAAGAGGATATCCGCGCCATAACAGGCGACAACGACACAGACCTTAAGATCGCAGTCATGGCCGATGTGGGCAGATGCAACTACAAGCAGGATATACTCCCCCGCAGCGAAAGCGTAATCGACCTGATACGGGTCGCTACCTATCTCAACCAGATACCCACAGCAGTGGATATGATAGAGGATGCAAAGCGCAAGGGCTACGAGGTCAGCTGCAATATCATGGCCATATCCTCAGCACAGGAGGGCGATGTGAAGGCAGCGCTGGATATACTCGGCCAGACTCCCGTTGATGTTATATATATCGTGGACAGCTTCGGCTCCCTCTATCCCGAGCAGATACAGAGAATAGCCGCTCTGTATACCGAATTCGGCGAGAAATACGGCAAGGCAGTGGGTATGCACGCCCACAACAATCAGCAGCTTGCATTCGCAAACACCATTGAGGCTGTCGGCGACGGTGTTGACTGGCTCGATGCCACCTATGCATCAATGGGCAGAGGTGCGGGCAACTGCGCAATGGAGCTTCTTCTCGGCTTCCTGAAAAACCCGAAGTACAATATATTCCCCGTTATCAAGTTCATCGAGCAGCACATAAACGCTCTGCGCAAAGATGGTATAGTATGGGGATACGACCTGCAGTACCTCATGACAGGCCTGCTCAACCAGCACCCGAGGACTGCGATAGCCTTCACCAAGGAAGGACGCTCTGACTACGCTGAATTCTACAAAGAAATAGTTGCTATGGACTGATATTCCGGATATACAAAGGGCTGCAGTGCAGCCCTTTGTTATACTGATCTCTGTATACGAATACTATAAATATCCCTGAATTTCAATGTATTCGTTTACACGCCTCAAAGCCCGATGTATCCATAAGTAGACAGTATAATGTTACATAAAATTAAAAATATTGCACAAAATTGTCATTGAATTCCGCCCTATATATGATAAAATGTATATACGGAAGTTTTTGTGCCGACATAAATATACAGAGTCGGCGTTATATATCTGTGAGCAAGGAGGGGAGCTCTATGGCAAATGTATTTGTAACAGGTGCTTCGGGAGTTATAGGCACTGCAGTAGTGGAGATGCTGATTCAGAAAGGTTTTTCCGTTGTTGCCTCCGACAGCAAGCCCAACCCGTTCACAAGCCCGAACATAAGATATATCCAGTGCGATATAACCGCAAAAGACCGTATCATAAGCGGGATAAAGGAATGCGACTATCTTATACACCTCGCCTGCTCTGTTGACAATGACTTTCAGCCTTACCTTTCCTCCGAGGAGGAAAAGATATCCGCCACAGTCGATAAATACATATACAAAGCCGCTGTGGAAGCAAATATCAGATGCATACTCATGCTGAGCACATATCAGGTATATGCCCAGCCGAGAAACAGAGAGCCTGTGAGAGAAACATTCCCCGAAAAGCCCTATTCCATATACGGCAAGCTCAAACACGCAAGTGAAAAGGCTCTTGAGAACGCTCTGAAAAAGGCTGATGACACAAGAGGCGTTATTATGCGCATCTGCCCTGTATACTCCAAGCGCTTTGCAGACAACCTCAGATCCAGGGTACAGGATCCAAGGGATGGTTCCGTGTTCATATACGGCTACGGTGACTACGGTTATTCCTTCACCTGTGTATACAACCTGGCAGACTTCATTCACGGCGTACTTTCCAGCACCAAGAACATCAGCGGCGTATTCAACGTATGCGACACCAAGCCCACTGCCGCAAAGGAAATAGCGGAATTTCTCAAGGAGGAGCACGGTGTCACCGTCATCCAGTCCAGAAACTACAGCTCTGATATGGTAAAGACACAGCTTACGGTATTCGGCAGCAAGGCCATGAAAACAGAGTACAGATATCTCGATCCGACAACAGCCTGCAGCAACATAAACTACGACAATACAAGAGCCCAGCAGGTATCCACCTTCAGATGGAAGCTGAGCAATACAAAATAAACAACAAGGGGGCTATGAAGCCCCCTTGATTTATACAGATAACAAACGCCCCGCAGTCGAGAGGACTGCGGGGCGTTATGGTCGGGGCGACAGGACTTGAACCTGCGGCATCTTGCTCCCAAAGCAAGCACTCTACCAAACTGAGTTACGCCCCGGTGTACGGACAGTTTTGTCCGCAACAATGTATATAATACCACATTTGAAAGCAGTTGTCAAGAAAAACGTAAAAATTTGCAGAGCAGGCTGAGCCTGGTCGGCAGTGCCGACACCCACTTCGGCAGGCAAAGCCTGCAATTTAGGTCGCAGACTTATTTATCGGGAATGGTTTATTTGCGGCTCGGTAACTTTTTTTGACCGTGGCTCTTTCGCGGATTACTTTTCATTTGCGGTCTTTACAGTCTGAATAAATGCCGTAACATCGTCACAGCTGTATTCATATCCCATATCCTCAAAGGCAGCGACGCAGTTCTCATCCACGGGGGCACCCGTGAATATGATCTCCTTCAGGGAGGGCAGTGACATCAGCGGTGTAAGGTCGCTTACTCCGGTATAGGATATATCCAGCTTTTCAAGTGCGTCAAATCCTTTCAGCACGGATATATCATCTACGGCACAGTAGGACAGGTCAAGGCTTTTCAGAGTATGCGGCAAAGTATCCGACTCCGCAAGGAAGCTGATATCCGACACATCGGTACAGCTGCCGTAAAGCTCATATACCTCCCTTACCGCATCTGCCCTTTCCTCATCGGTCATATACTTCTCCGCCTGCACTGCGAGCTCCGCGCTTTTCTTATACGGCGTTATATCGAGGCTTTCAAGGCGGTCAAAGCACTTGATATTCTCTAAACCGTCCTCTGTCATCAGCACCAGCGAAAGCGACCTCTCCGTCGTGTTGTATGCGTGGCTGTCTATCATGACCGTACTGTCATCAAACACACCCGCGACAAAGTACAATATACCGAATACTGCCAGTATCGCTGCAAGTATCAGGACTGCCTGAACTGCACGCTGTTTCATATCCCACCTCTGTATTTTCTGCCCTGCATGGTATTCTCTGCTGCAAGGCGCTTGTCGATCTCGTTTAGCACCACGAATTTCTTTATGCTCCACAGCGGCGCTATAAGCTCATCCTTAGCGCCGTCGCCGGTGAGCCTCTGTATTATCAGCGTTTCTGGGAATACCTCCAGCTGAGCGCAGACTGTTTTCACATACTCTTCGAGAGTGAGCACATCAAATTCTCCCCGCGCAAAGGCTTCAAACAGCCGTGTACCTTTCAGCACATGAAGCAGATGTATCTTTATACTGTGCAGGGGCAGCTTTGCCATAGCCTCAGCAGTCTGCATCATCATATCAAAGTCCTCATTCGGCAGTCCGTCTATTATATGCGCACAGAACAGTATATCCCTTGAGTACAGCCTGTCCGCCGTGCGCAGAAAATCATCATAGGTATGGCAACGGTTGAGTGCAGCGGCTGTGGCGTCATGTATCGTCTGCACTCCCAGCTCTACCGTGAGGTATGTGCGCTGTGACAGCTCTGCCAGGAAGTCGAGCATATCATCGGATATGCAGTCAGGGCGGGTAGATACCGCAATACCCACGGTATCCTTTACGGACAGTGCCTCATCTGCGGCGCGTCTGAGCGTCTCAACAGGGCAGTAGGTGTTTGTATTGGCCTGAAAGTAGGGGATATACAGTCCCCTGCCCCACTTGGGCTCAAGGGAGAGCTTTATATCCTCACACTGCTCTGCTATGCTCTTATGCGGATCCCCCGCAAATCTGCCGCTCCCCGCCGAGCAGAAAGCACAGCCGCCC